>JBGSKZ010000245.1:0-1941 GCA_041741035.1 Treponematales bacterium | reverse complement strand
TAATACCGTATCGCCCTTGCCGTTATGCCGAACATGCGGGCAAGCTCGCCTATCTTGTATGATGCTTCGTCGCTCATGGAATTGACCTTTAACGTAAGCTTTGCGCCGCGAAAGCTTCCCTCGGCTCTAGGCTTAGGATATTTTTGAGTATACTCGCCCTGCAAGTGTATGAAAAGCCGAAGGCTAGCGCTTTTGGCGGGAGGAATACCGATGAAACGCATACTTTTTTTCAGCATGGCGGCCGCCCTCGCCCTCAGCTTCTCCTGCGCCAAGCCCGAGGGCGGCCAGAATAGGCTGTCCGTGGCCGTTTTCGTGCCCGGGGTCGCCTCGGGCAGCCCCATTTACGAAATGCTCGTGGCAGGCGCGCAAAAAGCAGTGGCCGAGAGCCCAGGCGCGTCGATTAAGGTGATAGAGGGCGGCTACGACCAGTCGGCCTGGCTCGACAAGCTACGGGATATCGCCGCTTCCGGGGAGTTCGGCATCATCGTGAGCTCGAATCCCGCCTTACCCGATCTCTGCGCCAAGCTTGCCTCGGATTATCCCGAGCAACGTTTTTTCATAGCTGATGCCTACATGGCGGGCAATCCCGCCATGCACACCGTGCTCTACAATCAAATGGAGCAGGGCTACCTGGTGGGCTACCTCGCGGGACTCGTAAGCAAGGCCGAAAAGCCAAACGGCCCGCTCGTTGCCGGCCTCGTGTCCGCCCAGCGTTACCCCACCCTGGACCGGCTCATAGAGCCCGGCTTCGCTGCCGGCCTTAAGGCGGTCGATTCCTCCTTCAGCCTGGAATACCGGGAAATCGGCAATTGGTACGACGCGAACAAGGCCGCGGAACTCGCCCGCTCGCTGTACGCCGCCGGCGTCGAGGTCATCCTACCCATAGCCGGCGGCGCGGGGCAGGGCGTGGTGGCGGTAGGCTCCGAGCTCGGGAAGAAGGTGGTATGGTTCGACGGCTCGGGCTATCAGCTCGGCCCCGACGCGGTCATAGGCTGCGCCACCGTGGCCCAGGACAGACTCGTCTACGAGCGGCTTATAGCCCTGCTCGCCGGGGAGAAGCTCTACGGCAAGGCCGATATCGTGGGCGCACGGGAGGGCTATGTGGGCTTCGATCTCTCTGGCCCCGCCTACCTGGCCCTGCCCGGGGCGCTTCGCGTCGACTTCGAGCTGGCCCTGGGCGAGCTCGCGAAGGGCAAGCCGGACTTTACCCTGACTTCGTTCTAGGCGTATCTTGGACGGGATGGAAGTACTGGGCTTACGCGGCATACGCAAATTTTTCCCATCCACGGTTACCCAAGCCCTCGACGGGGCCGACTTCAGCGTGCTGGCCGGCGAGGTGCACGCGCTGGTAGGGGAGAACGGCGCGGGCAAGTCCACCCTGGCGCGCATAGCCAGCGGCCTGCTCGCGCCGGATGCCGGCAGCCTTTCCGTGCGCGGCGCGGAGTTGTCTTTTAGGAGCCACCGCGACGCCGAGAGCGCCGGCATAGGCTTCGTGCCGCAGTATTCCATGCTCGCGCCGGGCTTGAGCGTGGCGCAGAACCTGTCCCTCGGCCATGAGCCGCGCCGCTTCGGCTTTCTCTACGACGGGGCAAAGGCGCTGTACGACGCGGCCATGCTCGGGGAGCGTTACGGCTTTAGCGTGGACCCGGCGGCTATCATGGCGGACTTGGGCCCTGCGCAGCGGCGCGAGGCCGAGATACTGCGCGCCATGGCGCGCGGGGCGCAGATACTCATTTTGGATGAGCCTACGAGCATACTGTCGGAGCGCGAGGCCAAAGCGCTTTTCGCGCTTATCGAGCGCATAACCAAGGCGGGAGCCGGCGTCGTGTACATATCCCATAGGGCCAAGGAGATACTCGACATCGCCGATCGAGTCACCGTGCTCCGCGACGGGCGGAACATAGCCACCGTGGCCGCGGGCGGCCTGGACGAATGCGCGCT
>JBGSKZ010000244.1:0-16707 GCA_041741035.1 Treponematales bacterium | reverse complement strand
TGGCCGCGCCGTGAAAGGCGCCGCCGCTGGCGGGGCTGAGCAGGGCGCCGCTCATATAAGCTCCTCGTCGAAGGCCACGGCCACCTTGCCGCAGTCGCCCGCCGCCATGAGGCTGTAGGCTTCGCCTGCCCGCTCCAGGGGGAAGCGGTGGGTGATCAGGGCGTCGGGATGCAGGTTCCAGCGCACTAAGCGCTCCACGAGCTCTTCCATGCGCCATATATTGGTAACCCAGGAGCCGAATATGGTCTTCTGCTCGTGTATGATGTCGGGCGAGGGCTGGAAGCTCACGCTACCCCCCTCTCCGATAAAGCAGATTTTGCCCCACTTGCGGGCGGCCTGTATGCAGCATAGGCGCGCCTGGGCGTTGGCCGAGCAGTCAATGGCCTTTTCGACGCCGTCGCCGCCGGTAAGGGCCTTAACCTGCTCCACGTTGTCCGGGCCCGAGGGGTATACCTGGTCGCAGAGGCCGAGCTTCTTGGCCAGGGCGAGGCGCCCGGGGGCTATGTCGGTGCCTATGATAAGCTTGGAACCCATGGCGCGCGCCAGCATGGCCGTGGCCAGGCCTACGGGGCCGAGCCCGGTGACCAGCACCGCGTCGTCGCCGCTTATGCCTATTTTCTGCAAGCCTTCATATACGGTGCCGAAGCCGCAGGCCACCTGAGCGCCGTCGGAGTAGCTTAAGCTGTCGGGAAGGAGCACGAGGTCTTTCTCCTCGGCCAGCATGTAGTCGGCCATGCCGCCATCGCGCTGCCAACCGTAGGCGCGGCGGTAGCGCGGGCTCGTGCAGGATATCATGTAGCCGCGCCTGCAGTCGTTGCACAAGCCGCAACCCGATATATGGTAGACTATGACGCGGTCGCCGTCCTTGAAGCGGCGGCAGCCGGGCCCTGAGCGCACGATCTGCCCGCAGGGCTCATGGCCGGCTATCACGCCTTGGTAGCCCTCAGGGCCCTTGCCCAGATGCTCGCGATAGATGGCCCGTATATCCGAGCCGCAGATCGTCGAACTTTTAATCCGGATGAGAACCTCGCCGTGGCCGGGCACGGGCAGGTCGTAAGTGCGCAGCTCCACGCTGCTGTTCCCCGGCAATACTGCGCCGGTCATTTTCGCTGGAAGGCTGGCCATGGTAATCCTCCGTATATAGGTCGATGGGTCTATGAGCCTATGGCCAGTATGGGCCCGTATCTCCGGGCGGGTAATGGACCGATGCGGCCGCTTGATGGATAAAGCGGAACTAGCGCCTGAGCCGCCTGAAGCTCTCGGGCGATTGGCCGTACGCGGCCTTGAAGCGGCGGCTGAAGTGGTATTGGTCCTCATAGCCGGCCAGGGCGGCCACTTCCTTTACCAGGAGCTGCGGGTCGAGTAGCAGGGAGGCGGCGAAGGCCATGCGGCAGCGCAGCAGATAGCGCTTGGGGCTTTCCCGGTCAAAGCGCCTGAACAGGCGGCTTAAGTACGAGGTGGATATGCCGCAGGCCCGCGCCGCTCGCTCCACGTCGTAGCCCCGCAGGGCCAGCTCGCGCAGGCGTACCTTAAGCTGCCTGAAGCGCAGGCTGCCCTCAAGGCTTTCGGGGGCTCCGGACAGGCTCCTGTCAGCCAGCATGGCCAGGATTTGCCGCAGTATGAGAGAGCATACCTCGTCGCGCGATTCCCCGAGCCCGTCCGCGGCCGCTTTCAATTCCTCAAAGAGCCTCTGCACCCAGGCCGCGGAGGATAGGGCCCAGGGTTTGCCGTCGCCGAAGGCCTTGCGCACGAGGGCGGCCGCTCCGGTTCCGCTAAAATCCACGAAGTACTTGACCATGGGCGAACCCTTGGACGCCTCTATGCGATGGGGGATGCCGGGGCCGTAGCAGAACACGGTACCCGGTTCCAAGGCGGCCGTTTTGCCGCCCAGGCTCAGGAGCCCGTTGCCCGAGGCCACGAACTCCAGCGAGTGGTAACGGAAGCCCGGCCTGTCCACGACATAGCCCTCGTCGCAGAGTTCCCTGCCTCCGCATACGACCGCGAGCTCGCAATCGGGGTCCGGGTTCAGCTTGAGGAAATAGTAATCGCCGCGCTTGGCCCCCTCGGCTATGAGTTGCGCGTCCTTTTGAGCCTGCGAGCCCTCAAATGCCATGGGCTTATAATTGGCCATTCTTGCCGTTTTGTCCATCATTCGCGTGGTTTTGTCTATTCACGGCAAGAAAAACTCGATGGACAATAAGATCCGTGAGCAATAACGAGGATTTAGAGCGCCTCCTTGAACTGAGGCACATAACGAAGGTTTTTCCCGGCGTAAAGGCCCTCGACGAGGTGCACTTCGAATTGCGCCGCGGCGAGATCCATGGCCTCATGGGCGAGAACGGCGCGGGGAAATCCACCTTCATAAAGATAATCACCGGCGTGCACAGCCCCGAAGCCGGGGAGATAATACTAGACGGCAAACCCGTCGAGTTCAAGACGCCCATGGAAGCCCAGAAGGCCGGCGTGGCCGCCATCTATCAGCATGTCACCTGCTATCCCGACCTTACGGTAGCCGAGAACATTTTCATGGGGCACGAGAAAACTTCCGGCTTCCTAAAGCGCATAGACTGGAAGGCTACGCACGCCGAGGCGCAGCGCCTCCTGGATCAGCTCGACGCCAAGTTTTCCTCGTATGAGCGCATGGGCGGCCTGTCGGTGGCGCGCCAGCAGATCGTGGAGATCGCCAAGGCCCTCTCCACCCAGGCGCGCATCATCATCATGGACGAGCCCACCGCCGCGCTTACCCAGCACGAGAGCGAGGAGCTGTACCGCATTACCGAGGGACTGCGGGCCGGCGGCGTGTCGGTTATTTTTATATCTCACCGCATGGAAGACATAGAGCGCCTCGCCGACCGCGTTACCGTGTTCCGCGATTCCCGCTATATAGGCACCTGGCCCATAGGCGAAATAAGCCAGGATAAGCTCATCGTGGCCATGGTAGGCCGCGAGATATCCAAGATGTTCCCCAAGCGCCATATACGGCTCGGCGAGGAAGTGCTTAAGGTGGAAGGGCTCACGCGGGTGGGATTTTTCCGCGACGTTTCCTTTAGCCTGCGCCGCGGCGAGATCGTGGCGCTCACCGGCCTCGTGGGGGCCGGCCGCACCGAAGTATGCGAGTCCATCTACGGGGTGTTCCCCTGGGACGCGGGTAGCGTGTCCGTGTCCGGCGTTCCTGCTACGGTGCGCACGCCCATGGACGCCCTCGGCCTCGGCATAGGCTACTTGCCCGAGGACAGGCAGAAGCAGGGGCTCATCCTGGACTGGGCCATAGGCAAGAACATTACCCTGCCCTCGCTGGGCAAGTATTCGCGTATGGGCTGGATGGACGAAAAAGCCGAGAATATCGCCGCCGGCGCCCTTACCGAGAAGCTGGCGGTCAAGACTAAATCCATCTTTACCCGGGCCTCGGCCATGTCGGGGGGCAACCAGCAGAAGGTCGTGGTGGCCAAGATACTTACGAACGAGCTCAAGGTCATCATACTGGACGAGCCTACCAAGGGCGTGGACGTGGCCGCCAAGGCGGCCATATACGAGATCATAGGCGACCTTGCCGAGCAGGGCTACGGCGTCATACTCGTGTCGTCGGAAATGCCCGAGGTGCTGGGCCTGAGCGACCGCATCGTGGTCATGAAAGAGGGGCGGGTAACCGCCTGCCTGGATACGGCGGCCACGAATCAAGAAGAGATACTGCATGCGGCCATGGTCATAGACCTGGCTAATGACAGCGCCGCGCGGAGCGGGGAGGCGTCGCATGGCCGCGCGTAAGTTTGTGCTCAACGAGAACCTGCGGGAATTAGGCCTGCTTATTTTTATCATAGCGCTCGGCGCGGGCGTGCAGGCGCGGAATCCGGTATTCCTTACGGTGAGTAATCTGACTTCCCTGTTCACGAATACCGCCATACTGGCCATACTGGCGGTGGGCATGACCCTCGTGCTCATCACCCGCGGCATAGACCTGTCCATAGGCGCCACCATAGCCTTCGCGGGCATGGTAAGCTCGCTTACGGTGGCCGCGTACCCGTCCATAGCGCCCGCGCTCTCACTGCTGCAGGGTACGCTCATAGGCGCGGGAATCGGCTCGATAATCGGGCTCCTGGTGGCCCGCTTCAACGTGCTGCCCATCATAGCCACCTTGGGGCTCATGAACATCGTGCGCGGCCTTACCTTCATGGTATCCGGCGGCAAGTGGGTAAGCTCCTACCAGATGTCCGCGGGCTTCAAGGCCATAGCCACGGGCAAGACCCTGGGGCTCAACAATCTCGTGGTCATAGCCATAGTCGTCTATGCCTTGGCCTGGTATTTCATGAACCACACCCGGACCGGCAGGCGCATATACGCGGTGGGCTCCAATCCCGAGGCCGCGGCCATATCCGGCATACCCAAGAAACGCCTGGTTTTCTTAGCCTACGCCCTCATGGGAGCCTTGGCCGGCCTGGCGGGCGTGCTCTGGGTGGCGAAATTCGCCTCGGCCCAGGGCGACACGGCCATGGGCTACGAACTGCAGGTCATAGCCGCCTGCATACTCGGCGGGGTAAGCATATCCGGCGGCGTGGGCCGGCTTTCGGGCCTCATACTGGGCACGGTGCTCCTGGGCATACTCAACAACGCCCTGCCGCTTATCAACGTATCGCCGTTCTGGCAAATGTGCATTCAGGGTATCACGGTGCTAGCGGCCGTGCTTACGAACGTTATGGTCAAGCGTAATACCGACCGCAATGCGCTGCGGCGACGCGCTATTTAGCGCGGAATCGCGGGGGAGAAAGCAGTTATGGCAGACGATACGGGTATACGCATAGACATACGCAAGCGCTGGAATTGGCGCGAGTTCTTCTTCCAGTGGGAATGGCTCCTCGTGCTCATTTTTCTGGGCGTGCACGTGGTCAATTCCTTCCTGTCGCCCTACTACCTAAACCTGGATACCTTCATAAGCACGCCGTCCACCTTCCTGGACAAGAGCTTTATCGTGTTCCCTATGATGTTCGTCATCGTGCTGGGGATGATAGACATATCGGTAGGCTCAATCGTGGCGCTATCCGCGGTCATCATGGCCGTATCGTTCAACGCCGGCTTGCCCATGCCCGCCGCCATGCTGCTTTGCCTGGCCGTGGCCACTACGGCGGGCATGATCAACGGCCTCCTCATAACGAAGTTCAAGGAGCTCTCGTCGGTGATCGTCACCCTGTCCACGATGATCATCTACCGCGGCATAGCCTACATCATACTCGGCGACCAGGCCTCGGGACGCTTCCCCGCCTGGTATTCCTACCTCGGCTGGGGAAGCTTCTTAGGCCTTCCCTTCATCGTCGTATGCTTCATCGCGAGCGCGGCGATCTTCGGCCTCATCCTGCACAAGACCCGCTTCGGCCGCTCGGTATTCGGCATGGGCAATAACGGCCTTACCTGCCGCTACTCGGGCATCGATACCGACCGCGTCACCTTCCTCGTCTTCATGGTGACCGGCTTCATGGCCGGCGTAACGGCCCTGTTCCTTACTTCGCGCATGGGTAGCACCCGCCCTAACGTGGCGCAGGGCTACGAGCTCGAGGTCATTGCCATGGTCGTGCTGGGCGGCGTGAGCACCACCGGCGGCGTGGGGCGCATAGCCGGCCCCATACTGGCCATCTTTATCATAGGCTTCTTAGGCTACGGCATGGGCCTGGCCAATATACAGGCTCCGGCCGTGCTGGTCGTCATAGGCCTGCTGCTCATCCTCTCGGTGCTTGCCATGAGGGTGCGATTCAAGATACGTAAAAAAAGTGCGGCCGTGTAGCGTTGCTACCAATGCCACATATGTTTTCTTTGGGCTAGGAGGTCTGATATGAACAAGAGACTACTCATGGTACTCGTTATCGTATTGCTGGTCGCACAGGCGACCGCAGTGTTCGCCGCGGGCGCGAAAGAAGAAGCGCAGGTGCAACGCCACGCCTTCATCTTCAAGAACACGGGCAACCCCTATGGCGACAAGCAGATGGAAGGCTTCGCGGCCGGCATCAAGGAGCAGGGTTTCGAGGCGATTACCCGCGCTCCCGATCAGCCCACCGCCGAGGCGCAGATCCAGATCATCGAGCAGCTCATCGCCCAGCGCGTAGCCTCGATCACGATCACGGGCAACGATTTCGACGCGCTGCAGCCCGTGCTCACCCGCGCTAAGGGCCAGGGCATAAAGGTATTGTCGGCCGACTCCGCGGTTAATCCCGCCAGCCGCCTTACCCACATCAACCAGGCCGACTCCGAGATGATAGGCCGCACCCTCATCCAGGCCGCCTTCGACATGGCCGGCGGCGCAGGCGACATAGCCATACTGTCCGCTACCAGCCAGGCTTCCAACCAGAACCTCTGGATAGAGTGGATGAAGAAAGAGCTGGCCGAGAACGCCGCCAAGTACGCCAACCTCAAGCTGGTGCGCGTGGCCTACGGCGACGACCTCCGCGACAAGTCGGTAAGCGAGACCGAGGCCCTGCTTCAGTCCTTCCCCAACCTGAAGGTAATCATAGCCCCCACCACCGTAGGCATAGCCGCGGCGGGCCGCGTGATCACCGACCGCAAGCTTATCGGCAAGGTTAAGGTAACCGGCCTCGGCCTGCCCTCCGAAATGGCCGAGTATATCGAGAACGGCGCCTGCCCCTATATGTTCCTGTGGAACCCCATCGACGTGGGCTACCTCTCCGCGTACGCCGCGGTAGCGGCCGTCAAGGGCAGCTTCACCGGCGCCGTGGGCCAGACCTTCGCGGCCTCCAGGCTCGGCAACTTCACCGTTACCAAAGCCAGCGACGGCGGCACCGAAGTGTTGCTCGGAGCGCCCTTCAAGTTCGAGCCCAAGAACATAGCCATGTGGAAGACCGTGTACTAGACCGTTTCCGCTAAACAGGGCCGCCCCGCTTCTGCGGGGCGGCTTTTTTTACGCTTCCGGCTCGTCGGCGTCGCCTGCCGACGCCATGCGCTGCCAGTGCGAGGGCGCTACGCCGGTCTTCTTGGAGAAGAGCCGGGAGAAGTAGTAGGGATCCTCAAAGCCAAGGTCGTAGGCTACGCGCTTGATGGGCTCGTCGCGCTGCTCCAGGAGTGTTTTTGCCTTCTCTATCTTCAGGTCTATGAAGTACTGGTAAGGCGTAAGCCCGGTGGCGTCCTTGAATATAGCGCCTATGTGGGAACTGCTCACCCCTATGCGGTCCCATAGTTCCTTGAGCGTAAGGCTGCTGCCCACGTACTGGGCCATGACGAACTTGGCCTGGTCCACCAGCTGTTCGGCGCGGCTCAAGGGCTGGCCTTGGTGGTTATGCGGCAGCACCTCGGCTATGAGCATGTTGATGAGCGCGCTTACCTTGAAATGATAGTACGGCTCCGTCTCTTTCACGCCTTCGAATATGGACGCGTAGTACTGCAAAACGGTGGGGGAGTATCCTATTTGGAAAAATGGCTTCCCGTGGCTGATGAGGCCGGCCTGCAGCAGGGCGTCGATATAGGAGCCCTTAAAGCCAATCCAGTACTCTTCCCAGCCCGTATCGGCATTGGGCCGATAGGAGTGTTCCACGCCGGGGAAGAGGAAGAACATGGAGCCCGTGCTTACCTGCCAGCGCCTGCCCATGGTCTCGAATGAGCCGCCGCCGCGCGTCACGTATATGATCTGGTACTCGTCGAGTACGCGTCCCGTGGCCACGCTCTTGAAGGGGGCGGGGTGGCCGTCCTTATTGGGCGGATAGGGGCTGTGCGGCGGTATGTCGCTCTTGCCTATGTCGGTGCACACGACCTGCCAGGTGAAGTCCTCCGGCTTGACCTTGAAGTAGCTGCTGAAATTATTGTTAAGGCGGCCGCCGGGATTCGGCCGCTTTTTCGAGCTCGGGCTGCCCATGGCTACTATTGTCCATCAATCCCGGGCTTTTGTCTATTCACGAATTTCCGGGGCGGGTGGACAATAAAGCCGGAGGGTAGCTATGAGCGCACGCGATAACGCCTGGTCCTACGAACGGGCCGCCTTTACCATGAAGCTTCATCCCGGCAAGGAAGCGGAGTACAAACGCCGCCACGACGAGCTGTGGCCCGAATTGGCCAAGGAGCTCGCCGACGCCGGCGTCGTGGATTACTCCATCTTTCTGGACCGCGCCACGAATACGCTCTTCGCCTTCCAGCGCCTGGCCCCGGGCAATACGGCCGACGGTTTGGCGGCCAAGGCTATTGTGCGGAAGTGGTGGGACTATATGGCGGACCTCATGGACGTGAACCCGGACAATAGCCCCGTGGTGGGCGGGCTCGTAGAACTATTCCATCTGGATTGACAGGAGAGGCGGTTGTTATGAAAAATTCCCACGGCGCCACCGCGCCTACGCGTATAGGGCTTTTTGGCATAGGGCTCGATACCTACTGGGGCCAGTTTCCCGGCCTCCGCGATCGACTTGTATCCTACCAGGACGGTATAGCCGCGCGCATGGGGCGTCCCGGCGTGGAGCTGGTAAACGCCGGCCTCGTAGACGATCCGCAGAAGGCGCGCGAGGCGGCGGACTTGTTCCGCGCGCGGAACGTCGACGCCATCTTCCTCTATATAAGCACCTACGCGCTGTCGCACACGGTGCTGCCCGTGGTGCAGAAGGTCGGCGTGCCTGTCGTGGTACTCAACCTGCAGCCGGTGCCGGCCATAGATTACGAGAGCTTTAACAAGCTCGGCGACCGCGGCGCCATGACCGGCGAGTGGCTTGCCCACTGCCAGGCCTGCTGCGTACCCGAGATAGCCAACGTGTTCAACAAGGCGGGCATCGATTATCGCCTGGTAACGGGCTGGCTCAAGGAACCCCACGCCTGGGAACAGATCGATGGCTGGATAGACGCCATAGCCCTGCGCGCCCTTCTCCGCGACACCCGGGTGGGCGTGCTGGGCCACTATTACGCGGGTATGCTGGACGTGTATACCGACCTTACCCTCCTGGCCTCGGTATTCGGCAGCCACTTCGACCTTTTGGAAATAGACGAGCTACGCGTCCTCCGCGACGCGGTGGGGGCCGAGGAACTCAAGACGAAACGGCTGCAGTTCCTGAGCGAGTTCTCGGTGGACCCCGATTGCGAGGAGGCGGAGCTTGAGCGGGCCGCCCGCACGTCCTGCGCCTTGGACGCCCTGGTGGCCAAGCACGGCCTCGGCGCCATGGCCTACTACTACGAGGGCAGCCCCGGCGGCGAGCACGAGAACATCGTCACCTCGGTCATAGCGGGCAATACCCTGCTTACGGCGCACCACGTGCCGGTGGCCGGCGAATGCGAAATCAAGAACGCCATGGCCATGAAAATCATGGACGGCCTGGGCGCCGGCGGTTCCTTCGTGGAATTCTACGCCATGGACTTCAATGACGACGTGGTGCTCTGGGGCCATGACGGCCCCGCGCATACCGCCATAGCCGAGGGCGAGGTAGGCCTCGTGCCCCTGCCTGTCTACCACGGCAAGCCGGGCAAGGGCCTGTCCATACAGATGAGCGTTAAGCACGGCCCGGTCACCTTCCTGTCGGTGGTGCAGGGCGCGGGAGGCAAAACCTTCCTGCTCGTGGCGGAAGGCGAATCGGTGGCCGGCCCCACCTTGCACATAGGCAACGCCAATAGCCGTTACCGCTTCCCCATAGGCGCGCGCGACTTCGTGGACCGCTGGTCCAGGCCGGGGCCCGCCCACCACGCGGCCATAGGCGTGGGGCATGTGGCCGGAAAGCTCGAGAAGCTCGCGGCGCTCTTAGGGATAGAGTGCCTGAGGGTGTGCTGATAGCCTGAATGTTCCCCGAAGCGCACGCATAGAGCAACAAGCTTCGGGGAACTAGCTAGGGCAGGAGGGTCGCAAGGCCCCCGCTCAAATCGGGCAGCACGCGCGAGGCTCCCGCCGCGATAAGCAATTCCGCCGAAAAGGTCGTGGATAGGCCTATGCAGCGACAGCCTGCGGCCGCCCCGGCCCGCAGGCCCTCGGGGGCGTCCTCTATGACCAGGCAGTCCTTAGGCTCCACGCCCAGGCGCCTGGCGGCTTCCAGGTAGATGTCGGGCGCGGGTTTTTTCCGCTGCACGTCGTTGCCGCATACCAGCGCGTCGAAGTCGCCTTCGCCTAGGCCTACGGCCTTGAGGTTGGCGTCCAGCTTTACGCGGTCTGCGCTGGTGGCGGTGGCCGCCTTTATGCCGGCCGCCCTAAGGCCGCGTACTAAGGCGAGCGCGCCGGGCACGGCCTCCATGCTGCCCTGTATGCATGCGATATAGAGTTCATAGATGCGCTTCTTGGCCGCCGCCAGGTCGATGCGAATGCCCCGGGCCTCCGCCACGCCGCCTAAGTAGCTGGCCTCGCCGGTGCCCACGAAGGGAGAGAACTCCGCCGGGTCTACGTCCTCATCGTACAATTCCTTGAACATGAGGGCGCCGGCCTCGGCTATAAAGGGCTCGGACAGCACGAGCACGCCGTCCACGTCGAACAAGATCGCTTTCATATGGCACTCCCCGGGGACGCTATTTTTCCCAGGGGACTATACTACGGCGCGGGCTGGCAAGCCAAGCTTGGATGGGCTATAGTGGGCTTCGCCTAAAGAGGTATCGCCCACCCGCGCTTTGAAAGGTGTCAGGATAGTGAAGCTGGTCATCGTGGAGTCTCCCGCCAAGGCGAAGACTATCAATAAGTATCTTGGCAAGGAATTTATCGTCAAGGCCTCCATGGGCCATGTGCGCGATCTTCCGCTTAAAAAGCTGGGCGTCGACGTCGAGCATGGCTTTAAGCCCGCGTACGTGAATACGAGCGGCCGCCTGAAGGTTATAGCCGAGCTCAAAGCCGCCGCCAAAACCTGCGACGAGGTGATACTCGCGCCCGACCCGGACCGCGAAGGCGAAGCGATAGCCTGGCACCTCTTCGAGCTCCTCAAGGGCATAGTCCCTCCCGAGAAATTCAGCCGCGTCACCTATAACGAAATCACCAAGGCCGCTATCGTCGATGCCTTCTCCAAGCCCGGCGCCCTCGACATGAAGCGCGTGGACTCGCAGCAGGCGCGCCGCGTGCTCGACAGGCTAGTCGGCTTCAAGGTAAGCCCGCTCTTGTGGAAGCAGGTGCGGGGCGGGGTAAGCGCCGGCCGCGTGCAGTCGGTGGCGCTGCGCCTGGTATGCGAGCGGGAAAAAGAGATACGGCTTTTCAAGCCCGAAGAATACTGGCTCATCGGCGCTAAGGTACGGAAGCTGATCGATCCGCGCGACCCCTTCGCCATAAAGCTGGCGCAGATAGACGGCGCCAAGGCCGAGATTAAAAGCGCCGAGCAAGCGGCAGTCTTGCGGGCGGAGCTGGAATCTAGTTCGCTGCGAGTAGCTCGCGTGATCGAGAAGGAGATACAGCGCAAGGCCCGCCCGCCTTTCATCACCAGCTCGCTGCAACAGGCGGCCTCGAGCGTATGCGGATACTCCCCGGCGCGCGCCATGAGCATAGCCCAGGCTCTCTACGAAAACGGCCTCATAACCTATATGCGTACCGATTCGTACGCCATAGCGAAAAGCGCCCAGGAAGCCTGCCGGGCGTTCGTGGCCTCCGAGTACGGCCCCGATTATCTGCCCGCCGCGCCGAACGAGTACAAAAGCCGCTCAAGCGCGCAGGAAGCGCATGAGGCTATACGCCCCACGGACCTGACGCAGACGCCGCAAAGCCTTAACAAGCTGAAGCCCGAAGAATTAAAGCTGTACACGCTCATATGGGAGCGTTTCGTAGCCAGCCAGATGGTACCGTCCCGCATAGCCCGCCGCACGGCTGAGATAGAAAGCGACGGCCCGCATAGCTGCCTCTTCCGGGCCACGGCGTCAGAGATCGTGTTTCCCGGCTACATGAGGGCCAGCGGCATAGAGCAGGCCGCTGACAAGAACGACGACGAGGACGAGGAAGAGAGCGACGAAGGCAAGCTACCGCCGCTGGAGATAGGCGAAGCGCTCGATTGCCTTTCCTGGCTCGGCGAGCAGAAATTCACCAAGCCGCCCGCCCGCTACAGCGAGGCGTCCTTGATTAAGGCTCTGGAGGAGAACGGCGTGGGCCGCCCGAGCACCTACGCCCAGACCCTCGCTACCCTCGACAAGCGGGAATACGTGGCCAAGGAGAAGCGCTCCCTCGTGCCTACCGAGGCCGGCATGCGCGTGTACGAGTTCCTCGTAGGCGCCCTCGACCCGCTCTTCAACGTAAAGTTCACCGCAGAGATGGAAGAAAAGCTCGACAAGATAGAAGACGGCTCCGTCGATTGGGCCGATATGATGCGGGAGTTTTATGCCCAGCTCCTCGAGTGGCTCGAAGGCGCAAAGGACACGGCCGACCCCGAGGCCACGAAGGCCCTGCTCTCGGCGCTGGAGCAGGTGAAGGCCTGGGCGGCCCCGGTCATGCGCGGCCGCCGCAGCTACGACGAGCGCGAGACCGTGAAGTCGGTAGGCGAGCAATTCGCCGCCGACGGGCACGTCAGCTCGCGGCAGCAGCGCCTGCTCTTCGGCCTGGCCTGCAAGTACGTCGAGCAGATAGACGGAGCCGTGGCCGTCAGCCTTAAGCTTGAGAAGCCAAAAGATACGCCCCCTGAAATCAAGCGGGCCTTGGACTCGCTTTCCGCGGTGCAGTTCGCCGAGGCGCGCAAGGTAGGCAAAAAAACCTATGACGACGGGAAGTTCTGCGCCTCGCTGCGCGAGCAGGCGGAGGGCGGAAAGGCGCTCAGCGAGCGTCAGCTCGCGGCGCTCGGCCTTATATTGACGAAATACGCGGAGCAGATTCCCGATTTCGAGGCGATAAGGTCGAGCCTCAAGCTGGCCGACAAGCCGGAGCCGGCGGACTCTGGACAGAGCGCGGCCCTGCTCGAGCTCATGAAGGCCGTGCAAAGCTGGAACCCTCCGGTAAAGCGCGGCAAGCGCGAATTCAATGACCAGGATTTCTACGAGTCGCTATCCGGCCAATTCGCCGGCAAGGGCGCGCTCTCCGACAAGCAGTTGGCCGCGCTCAAGAAGATGATAGCCCGCTATGCGGCTCAGATATCCGGTTACGAGGAGGCGCGCGAACGCTACGGCCTACCGGCGCCTAAAACGAAAAGCCAGGAATGAGCGCAGGGCCCTTTTGGGGCCCTGCGCCATGAACCAGTCATATCGCCGGCAAGCCGTTATATATCCTGCAAGCCGTTAAATCGCCGGCGCGTTGGCCAGGAGGTAGTCCTCCGCCTCTTTGGACCACAGGCCGCCGTGCTTGTCCGCCAGGCGCGCGAGCTCGGCGTAGAAGGGTTCGCTTTTCCCGCGCTCGGCGAAATCCGCTATGGCCACGAGCGGCAGCTTCTTATGGGTGTAGATAAGCTTCTTGCCCCCCGGTATTTTGTCCAGGTCTATGGTGGTGGCGGGCACGGCGTTCAAGCCGCCCACATGGGTAACCATGGTAACGGGATTGAGCCTGCCGTCGGCCATCATGGCCAGCGATTCCTTGATATCGTCGGTATTGCCGCCCGAGGTGCCCACCAGGTGGTGCGCCTCGTAGTGCACGTCGTAGAAGTTGAGCGTAGCCGAAAAAGAGGTGTCCGTGGGGCCGGCGAAGAAATTGAGGCAGCCGTCGTTGCCCAGGAGGCGGTCGGCGAGCTCGACGAGGGGCTTCACCGGGGCGAACACGAACACGTCGTCAAAGAGCTTGCCGCCGTTTAGCGCCTTGAGCGCGGCCACCGGATCGGCCTCGTTTTTCGTATTCACGTACATGAGTTCCACGCCCTGCTTCTTAGCCTCTGCCGCGGTGTATATGGAGGCGGCCCGCGCCAGCCTGGCCTCGTCGATATCGGTGACCACGATGCGCGAGGGCCTGCGCTCCGCGTGCATGGCGTAGTCTATGGCGCCCATGCCCATGGGGCCTACCGAGGCCAGCAGGGCGAGCGTGCCGCCCTTCTTTATGCCCATTTCGTGCACATAGGAGCCGCCTTTGGTGTGGTACTGGGCGTGGTAGGCGCCTACTATGCAGGATACGGGCTCGGATAGCGAGCCGGGGTAGTACGCGTCGGCCTCGTACTTGAGCAGGCAGTCCATGTCCATTACCTCATGGGGTATGACGATGTACGTAGCGTCGCCCCCTATGAATTCGTAGGAATAGCCGGGCGCCCAGAGCGTGCCTTCGTAATTGAGGGCGGGCTGTATGGCGAACCTGTCGCCCGCCTTGAACTTGTCGGCCCACTTTTTGCCTACTTCGACCAGTTCCCCGCAAAACTCGTGGCCTATCATGACGGGGCGCTTGGCCAGGTCCGACTTGACGCGCTTGTGGGCGTTGCCCTGCATGGCCAGCTTGTGGCTGGACATGCATATGGAATCCGAAACGACCTTTGCCAGTATTTCGTCGTCCTTGATGGGCGGCAGCTCGAATTCCTCGAGCCTTAGGTCGTTGACGCCGTATATGCGTACCGCTTTGGTTTTCATGTATCGCTCCTCATAAGGCCGTGCCACGCGAGCCTGTAGGCCGCGAAGCCTTCCGCGTCCGCCATGGGCGGCACGCTTATATAAGATACTTCGAATCTATCGCTTAGGGCATCGGGCGCGCAGCCTTCCATGGCGGCTATGGCGGTCATGGCCGCGCCCATGGCGGTGGCTTCGGCTATATCGGTAAGGCTGACCGTGTTATCGGGCAGGGCGGCGGCCAGGAGGCCGTTGTAGTCGCGGTTGTTCCTGAAGCCGCCTTCCGTATACAGCTCGGCGCCGGCTTTAAGGCCCGCCCTGCCAAGGGCCACCAGGGTCTGTATGGCTAGGGACGCGTTGAGCGCGGCCATTGCTTTAACGGGATCCTTCATGAAGGGGGGCATGGCGCGGCCGCTCTCTATGTCCTCGAAGAGGTAGCTTCTGCCTCCTTCCACGGCTCGGGCCTTGGAGCCGGGGAATTGGCCGGAGCCTGGCACGAGCTCAGGCAGTATGAAGGCCGAGCCCTCGCCGAAGAGGGCGGGGTAGGCCGCGGAGCCGGGATCGCTTGGCTTGATGCCGTTAATTTTCCCTATAAGAGAGGACCAGCGCTCGTATTCCATGCCTCCTAGGAAGATGGCGGTCTTTACCGGCTCAAGGTAGGCGGAGCGGTTAAAGAACACCACCTTACCCAGTTCTCCCGGCTCAAAGCCGTAGCGCTGTTGCGGGTGCATGATCACGCACCAGGTGCCCGTAGAGTTGAGCACGAAGTCCGAGCCCCTGCGCTTGGCCAGGTGGGGCAGGAGCGAGGCGTTGGAATCGTGTATGCCCATGGTGACGATGAGGTCTCCGGGAAGGCCGGTCCGCTCCGCCAGTTCCGGGCGGAGGCGGCCCAGAGCGTCCCAGGACTTCTTAAGCCGCGAGGGCATCTTGTCGCTCACGCCCAGGGCCTTGGCTACGGATGAGTAGCCTTCCTTCTCCCAGTCCCAGAGATAGCTGTGGTTGGCTATGTAGGTGCCTTCCACGCCGTACTGGCCGGAGAGGCGGAAGCCCCAGTACTGGGGGAAGTTGAGAATCTGGACCGTGCGCTCGAGCGCGCCGGGAAAGCGCTCCCGCATGAAGAGGAGGGCCTTGGCCGGATTGATGAGAGCGGAAAGGCGCGGCGTGCCGGTAATGGCCTGCAGGGTATCCGGGTCGCCCGCGAGCGCGTAGAAGCGCTCCTGGAAATCCTGTCCCGGTTCATGGGTATAGTAGAGGCAGGGCGCGCTCGGCTTGCCGTCGGCGCCTACGCATACCTGGGTAGCGCCCAGGCTGCTCACCGCTATGGCGCCTAGCTCGAAACGCCTGCCGAAAGCCGCCAGGGTATCGAGGAACCATTCCTCCATGCCCTCAAGGTCGTGCGCCTCGAGCCCGTCGATCATGAGCGGCTCGAAGCTGCGCGAGGCGGAGTCGAGCATGCGCAAGCGCTTATCGTATACCGCCACTTTTTTGTTGGTCATGCCTATGTCTATGACCGCCACCATCCTGTCCATGGTCGCCTCCTAATTGAGCATTACCTGGCCGCCGGTGACGGGCAGGGCCTGGCCGGTCTCGTAGCGCTGCTCCACGAGATAGTATATGGCCCGCATCACGTCGGGCCCTTCGCAGCCGCGGCCCATGGGTACCTTGGCTTCGTAAAAGGCTTTCACGTCGGCCACGGTCTTGGCTCCGGGTACCTTGCCCGTGCGCAAGTATTGCACGAAGAGGCCGCGGTCAGGGTCGGACCACAGGGGGCCGTCGAAGAAATTGCCCGGGCATATGGCATTAACCTTTACCCCATGCTCGACGAGTTCTAGGGCGAAGCTCTGCACGAGGCCTATGCCGCCGAATTTGGAGCCCGCGTACGCGCCGTTCTTGTTGGAGCCCGTAAGCCCGGACTTAGAATTTATCTGGATAAGGTCCGCGGCGTAGCCGGGGGCGCCTTGATGCTGGCGCTTCATCATGAGGCCCGCGTACTTGCCGATGAGGAAGAAGGCCGTGTAGTTCACTTTGGTGACGAACTCGAAGTCCGCGAGGCTCTGCTCGAGCACGGCGCCGGCCTTGAGCACCCCGGCGTTGCTTACCACGAGGTCGAGGCCGCCGGCTATGCGCGCTATCTGGCCAAAGGCCGCGGCAACCGACTGCTCGCTGCCCACGTCCATGGCCAGGGCTATGGCGCCCGTGCGTCCCGCCGCGGCGTTAAGTTCCGCCGTCAAGCGCTCGGCCCCCGCGAGGTTGAGGTCGGCTATGAATACTACGGCTCCCGACGCGTGCAGGCCGCGCACGATTTCCTCGCCGAAGCCCTGCGCCCCTCCGGTTACCAGGGCTATCTTGCCC
>JBGSKZ010000243.1:0-12521 GCA_041741035.1 Treponematales bacterium | reverse complement strand
CGGGGCAACGCCGCTCTGAAGCCGGCGCGCCGCATATTGCCTTTAACGAGGGAGCCTCTATACTGAGCGTATGGAGGCTCCTATGAAAAAAGCCCTTGCCCTGTGCGTATCGATCGCGCTTATCCTCTCCTTCACTGGCTGTCAGACCATAGCCGACCCCGCCTCGGAACTGGAAGACCTTTCCTGGGAGCTAGCGGAGCTCCTGCCGGAGGAAGGAACCGGTACCGTAGCAGTGTACTATTTCCTGGAAAACGGGAAGGTAAGCCCGGGTAGCGACTATATCATCGACGCCCTTACGACAGGCTTAGCCAATGCCATACGCGAGGACGGGCTTAGCGCCAAGCTCGTAAGTCGCGGAGCCCTTGACCGCATACTCGAGGAACAGTCCTTTCAGCTTTCCGGCCTCGCGGACAGCCGCGGCCAGCTGGCGCTGGGCAAGCAGCTTGGCGCGGACTTCATCGTTACCGGCAGCATAAGCCCGAGGGGCGATTTCTACGAGATAAACGCCCAAATCATCACGGTTGAGAACGGCGTGGTCTTAGGCGGGGTCATCCGGTCGATCTACCTGAAATAAGCTGTATAGCCTTAGTTAGTTCCCCTTAGCGGCGCAAGCGCGGCCACTGCCCGGTCAAGCGGGGCAAGCGCCGCGCCGACACTTAAGGCAGGAGCACCGATGAACACCATGCCTAAATCCGCGATAAGCCTCGCGCTCGCCTTGGCCCTAGCCTGCTCTGTCCCGTTAAGCGCCCAGGCCGGCCCCGCCGTACCGCTCCTCATAGCCAGCGAGATACCGGGGCTTACCGATCTTGCCCTGGAACGCCTGGATCAGCCCCCGCTCGCGTTCAAGGAAGTATGGGCTTACCTCATGGCGGGGGAGGAGCGTTTCCTGCCGGCGGACGCCCCCATAAGCGACCTGGCGTATTTTTCGGCCCGCATATCGAGCAAGGGCGAGCTCTATGGGACGCCGAACCCGGACCGGCTGTCGGGCATAAAGGCGCGCAAACACCTCGTGCTCGCCGAGGTGGGCAACCAGGCCCTCATACACTTCGTGCTTAATCCCGCCTATCCCCTGAGGGACAGGCTCATAAAAGACCTCGCGGCGGCCGCCAAACCCTATGACGGCGTGAACATTGACTTTGAGCTCATAAGGGCCGACGACGGTCCCGCCTTCCTTGAGTTCCTGCGCCTGCTCAAAAAAGCACTGGGCGCAAAGACGCTCTCGGTATGCGTGCCCGCCCGTACGCGCTCAATGGACGACGCCTACGATTACGCCAAGCTGGCCGCCATCGCCGACCGGGTTTTCGTCATGAGCTATGACGAACATTGGAGCGGCAGCGCCGCGGGCCCCGTATCCTCCATAGGCTGGGCCGGCAGGGTGGCCGCCTGGGCGGCAGCGGCGGTAGGGCCGTCCAAGCTCATTATGGGCATGCCCTTTTACGGGCGGGCTTGGGGCGACAAGAGCCCCGCCGGCGCCTATAAATACTCAAGCGCCTCCATGAAGATGGCCGAGCTCAGCGTGGCTCCCGCCCGCAACGCCGAGGGCATACCCTACTTCCGCTTCAACGAGAATATCAATCTCATCATGTATTACGACGATGCCTACTCTAGCCGCCTGCGAGGGGAAGCGTACCAGAAAGAGGGCGTAACGAACATAGGCTTCTGGCGTTTAGGGCAGGAAGATCCCCTAATCTGGCAGGTTTTGCGCCTGAAATAGCGGGCGGCTTGGGCGCGGCGGCTGGCTGAGCCGCCGTCCACGCCGCCTTCCCCGCCGTAAACCGCGCTGCCGTCAGGCAAGCGATCCGCGGTCGATGGCTTGCCCGTATACCGCATTCCGCTTTTCTGTCAGAATGGATTGCTTAAAGAGGGCCACATGGACGAGCAGCCGCCTGATATTCCGCACAAGCGCAGGCCGCGCTATCGGGGCACCCACCCGCGGAGCTTTTCCGAGAAGTACAAGGAACATGATCCGCTGAAATACCGTAGCGACGTAGAGAAAGTGCTCGCGCGGGGCGACACGCCGGCCGGCACGCACCGCTCCATATGCGTGCCCGAGATTTTGCGGCTACTCGACCCTAAGCCCGGAGACCAGGCGGTGGACGCCACGCTCGGCTACGGGGGCCACGCGCGCGAGATACTGAAACGAATAGCTCCTGGCGGGCGCCTCATAGGCCTGGACGCCGATCCGGCAGAGCTGCCCAAGACCGTTGGTCGCCTTGCCGCGGAAGGCTACGGCCCGGACGTCTTTAACGCGTACAACGCGAATTTCGCCTCCCTGCGTGCAGTGCTCGACAAGGCCGGCATGAACGCGGCCACCATCATCCTGGCCGACTTAGGCCTTTCTTCCATGCAGATCGATAACCCCGAGCGCGGCTTTACCTTTAAGCGCCACGGCCCCCTGGATATGCGCATGAACCAGGGAGAAGGCAGGTCAGCGGCCGAACTCCTCGCCTCTATGAGCGAGCGGGACCTGGCCGAGCTCCTGGCCGTTAACGCGGACGAGCCCGACGCCAAGGCCATAGCCAAGGTCCTGGCCCGCCGCAGGGGCGCTATTATCAACACCGAGGACTTTGCCGCGCTCATTCGGGAATTGCTGGGCAGCCTGGGCCGCGGCAAAGACGACCGAGTCAAGGCGATACGGCGCTGTTTCCAGGCCATACGCATAGAGGTAAATCATGAATTCAGCGCCTTGGATTCCTTCCTGGCGGCCCTGCCCTCCTGCCTCGCCCCCGGCGGCCGCGTAGCCATACTCTGCTTCCATTCGGGCGAGGACAAGCGCGTCGTGAGCTCATTCGAAGAGGGCAGGCGCGGGGGTATATACCGCGCCATCTTCGACGCGGACATACGGGCAAGCCAAGAGGAACGCTACGCCAACCCGCGCTCCAAAGCCGCCCACCTGCGCTGGGCGGAGCGCGCTTAAGCCCGCTCCGCCATGGCTATACGCGCCATAGGGGCCAGATGCGCCTCCTGAACTGGTAGGCAGGCTTCGGCCCCCTCCGACCCTCGCAAATGGCGGCCGGGAGCCTGCAAGGAAGCTCCCGCCTAGCTCTGCCAGCCGCGCAGGCTCTATTTATCTATTTAAGTATTTGAATACCTTATTGACGAATATTCTTAAACGCGGTATGCTTTATATCGAGCATAGCTGACCGGCGCTATCCAATAAAATCCAAACGTCGGCCATAAGGAGTTCGGTATGAAGAAAGCCCTTAACGCCACGGTATCGTGGGTAGGCAAGATCGATTGGGAATTGGCGAGCTTCCACGGGGACGAGTACTCCACCCATAAGGGTTCAAGCTACAATAGCTACGTCATCGAGGAAGGCAAGACCGTCCTCATCGATACGGTGTGGAAGCCCTATGCCAAGGAATTCGTCGACAATCTGGAAGCGGAGGGCTTGCTGGCCAAGCTCGACGCGGTCATAGCGCAGCACGCCGAGACCGACCACTCGGGAGCTCTCCCCGAGCTCATGCGCAGGCGCCCCGACTTGCCCATATACTGCACCAACAACGGCATAAAGTCCCTTAAAGGCCATTACCACGAGGACTGGGACTTCCGCCCGGTAAAGACCGGCGACGAATTCGATCTTGGCAAGGGCAAGAAGCTCGTATTCGTAGAGGCGCCCATGCTCCATTGGCCCGACAGCATGTTCTCCTATATGACCGGCGACGCCATACTCTTCTCCAACGACGCCTTCGGCCAGCACCTGGCCACCGAGCGCCTCTATAACGACCTCGTGGACCAGGACGAGCTTTGGGATGAGTGTATCAAATATTACGCGAATATACTGACGCCCTTCTCGGCCCTGGTAAAGGCAAAGATAGAGCAGGTGCTGTCGCTGAAGCTGCCGGTAAACATGATAGCCACGAGCCACGGCGTCATTTGGCGCGACAATCCCACGCAGATCGTGCTCAAGTACCTGGAGTGGTGCCAGGAGTATAAGGAGGACCGCGTTACCATACTCTACGACACCATGTGGGAAGGCACCCGCGCGCTCGCCGACACCTTAGCGCGCGCCATAAGCGACGCGTCTCCCTCCACAACGGTCGTATCCCACTGCCTGTCCAAATTCGACAAGAACGACGCGCTCACCGACGTCTTCCGTTCAAAAGCGCTCCTGCTCGGCTCGCCTACGGTGAATAAAGGGATACTGACCGCCGTAGCCGGCACCGTGGAGGAAATGAAGGGCCTTAAGTTCAAGGGCAAGAAGGCCGCCGCCTTCGGAAGCTACGGCTGGTCCGGAGAATCGCTTACGGTGCTCGCTAACGCGCTTAAGGAATCGGGCTTCGATGTGGTGGATGAGGGTTTCAAGGCCCTCTGGAATCCCGACGAGGAAGCGCTAAAAGCCGCGTATGCCTATGGCAAGGCCTTCGCGGAGAAAATCAAGGACTGAGCGGTAGCTTCATGCTGCCCTGGGCCAGGGTAACGAGGCGGAGGGAGCCCGCGCCGAGCTCGGCGATGCGGGAGGAGAAGGCGGGCCAGCCCTCCTCGGGCAGCTCGGCTTCGAGGCTCACCACCTCGGCGAACTCTTCCTTTGCCACGATAGCGCCGGCGGTATCGAGGTATTGCCGCACGCGCTCGAAAAGGGCATAGGGCAGGCTGAAGGCTATGCGGCGGGAAGGGACGAGCCGCGCCCGCCGAGCCGCCGACACCGCCGCCTTACCGGCCTCCGTATAGGCCTTTACCAGGCCTCCGGTGCCTAGGAGCGTGCCCCCGAAGTAGCGGGTGACCACCACGGCCGCGTTGCCCAGGCCCGAGCCTTTGAGCACGGCCAGGAGCGGCTTGCCTGACGTGCCTGAAGGCTCGCCGTCATCGGAACAGAATTCGCTTACGCTATTGCCGCCCCCGATGATAAACGCGGGCACATGGTGGCTGGCGTCGGGGAATTCCAGCCTGATCGCGGCGATGAAGGCTTTAGCCTCGGCTACGCTCTCGACGGGCGCGAGCGAGGAGATAAAGCGGGAATTGAGGACGCTTAACTCACGCCTCACGGGACCGAGGGCTACGATCAGCATGGCCGCAGTATACCATAATCCGGGAGTCACGCCTGGACAAGCGAGCTTCCCCCTCCTATAGTTTGGGTATGGCTAACGATGTACTCATAGTAGATGACTCCGTGGTCGCTCGCATGGCCATAAGGAATTTTCTCAACCCTACGGGCGCGACCTTACGGGAGGCCGCGAGCGGAGAGGAAGCCCTAGGCCTCTTGGATTCGGGCTACCTGCCCGCGATCGTATACTTGGACCTTACCATGCCGGGCATGGGCGGGGCGAAGGCCCTGCAGGAAATACGCGCCAGGAAACCGGCCCTCCCCGTCGTCGTCATAACCGCGGACGTACAGGCGCAAACGCTCGAGGAGCTGGGCCGTTACGGCGTAAGCGGCGTCATCCGGAAACCGGCCGACAAGGTGTCCGTCCTCACCTGGTACGGCAAAGCCACGGCCCGCTGAAGCCGTATGGATCGCATCGCGCCGTTCACCGAGCTCGAAATCGACGCCCTCAAAGAGCTGATGAACACGGGCGTAGGCAGATCGGCGCGCGCCCTCTCCGAGCTGCTGAACAGGCAGGTACGCTTGAGCATACCCTCCGTCGCCGTGCTGGATTCGGCGAGTAAAGCCGCCTTCATCAACGAGGAATTCGTCCAGGGCAGGCGCTATGCCATGGCGCGCCAGGGTTTCATGGGGCTTTATGAGGGCTCAGGACTGTTTATACTGCCCTATGAGGAATGCCTGGACATGGCCGGATTGATAGGCTTAGGCCAGGACGTGACCGAGGGCCTGGTGCCCGACATAGTAGAAGAGCTCTCGAATCTAGTGCTGGTATCCTGCGTAGGCTTCATCGCGGGCAGCCTGGGCAGGAAATGCAGCTTTACGACCCCGGAATTCCAGAAAGCCAAGGTATCCTGCGCGGAGGGCTGCGAGGACTTGCTCGAAGCGGATGGGGTAACCTTAGGCTTCCGCACGACCCTGCTGTTCAAGGATTCGGACGCCGATGCCCATCTCATCCTGACCATGTCGGGAGCGTCCCTACCCTGGCTAAAGGAAGGCCTCGGCGCGTATATAGAGGGACTGCAATGCTCAACGATATCAAGGTAGCTTTTGCCATAGAGTCGACTCAGACGCTTAATGGCATGGAAGAGGCGATTCTAGCTCTCGAACAAGGCTCCCAGGACGCGCTTGGCCAGCTCTTCCGCCATGCGCATACCCTCAAGGGCTCCGCCGGCATCGTGGGCATGAAACGCCTCGAGCGCTATGCGCATACGCTTGAGCACCGCCTGAGCGCGCTCCGGGAGCTGGGCAAGCCGGCTGACAAGGCCTGCTGCGACGCCCTATTGGCCTGCAAAGACCGCTGCGGAGCCATACTCGCCGAAGAGCCCATAAGCATGGGAGAAGATGACGAAGCCCCCGAGAGCGCCGCGGCGGAAGCGCCCTTAAGCGCCGAGGATGAGCGCAGCATACGTGACCTGGATAAGGCGCTCGGCATGGAACCGGAGGCGGAAGCCGAGCCGGAAGCCGCGAGAGGCGACTTCGAGCGGAGAGCGGTGCCCGAACTCTATCAGGGCGGTGTGCGGGTGCCGGACGCCAAGCTGGACGCCCTGGTCAATCTCGTGGGGGAACTGGTGACCGTGCAGGCGCAGTTTACGCGCCTGGCTTCCGATTCCTCCGACCGCTCCATGCAGGGCCTCTCAGAAACGCTTAAGCGCCTCGTGGCGGACCTACGCACCGCCTCCATGGATATGCGCCTGATGCCCGCGGACAACCTGTTTTCCAAATTTCAGCGCCTCACCCGCGACCTTGCCTCCGAGCTGAACAAAGAGGTGGAGCTCCTCATAAGCGGCGGCAATACGGAGCTCGATAAATCGGTCATCGAGGGCCTCGCCGAGCCTATGCTGCACATCATACGCAATGCCATGGACCATGGCATAGAAGAACCCGAGGCGAGGCTCAAGGCAGGCAAGGCCCGCCGAGGCAGTCTACGCATAGCGGCCAGCCATGAAGGCGCGTCGGTGCGCATACGGGTAAGCGACGATGGCCGGGGCATCGATTGCGAGCGAGTGCTCAGGAAGGCCCTGGAGCGTTCCATGCTGGCTCAGAACGCCAAGCCCTCGAAGGAAGAGCTCCTCGAGCTGCTGTTCCTGCCCAATTTCAGCACGAGCGAAACGGTATCCACCGTGTCCGGCAGGGGCTATGGCTTGGACATCGTAAAAGCCGCCGTCGAGCGCCTCGGCGGAGAAATCCACGTGGAAAGCGAACTCGGGAAGGGCACGGACTTCATCATAGACATACCCCTCACCATAGCGATCATCGACGGCTTCCTGGCCCGCATAGACGACAGGCTCTTCATACTGCCCCTGGCGAATATAGCGGAATGCTACGAGCGCCCCCGCCCCGATCCGGGCATAAGGGAGCGCCTCATCGAGAGAAACGGCGAATTCGTGCCGGCTATCAGCCTGGAGCATACCTTCGGCATAACGCGCCGGGAAGAGCCCGGCAAGGGACAGGAGATGGTCATAGCCACGGCTTACGGGGCCAAGATCGCGCTCGGCTTCGACAAGCTGCTCGGAGGCTATCAAACGGTCATCAAGCCTTTAGGCGAGCTCGCGGGGCACTTGGCGGGCATATCCGGTTCGGCTATCCTTCCTGACGGCGCGGTAGCCCTGATACTGGACGTAGGGAGCCTATCGCGTCTGGCAAAATAAGGCGACGAAGGGCGAACGCGCGATCATGAAGAAATACCTGGTACTTGCGGGCAATATTGGGGCGGGGAAATCCACGCTCGTGGCCTTCCTGGCGGAAAAGCTGGGCTTCAGGCCCTATTACGAGCCCGTGGCGGAGAATCCCTACCTCAAAGATTTCTATGCCGATATGGAGCGCTGGGCCTTCCATTCGCAAAGTTACTTCCTAAGCCACCGCGTGCGCTCCCATAGGGCGCTCATGGACGATCCCTGGTCCGTGGTGCAGGACCGATCCCTCTATGAAGACGCCGAGGTGTTCGCCCGCAACCTCTACGAGCGGGGCTCCATGAGTGCCCGCGACTGGGAAACCTACCGGGAGCTCTACCGCACCCTCACCACCCTGCTCCCGCCTCCCGATCTCGTCGTGTACATTCGGGCGTCGGTGCCTACCCTCAAGAGCCGCATAGCCCGCCGCGGCCGCGGCTTCGAGGCGGACATACCCGACGAGTACCTGGAAGGCTTGAACCGGCTCTACGAGGATTGGATAAGCGGCTTCGCCTTAGCGCCCGTGCTGGTCATACCGGGGGACCGCATGGATTTCGTGGAGGAGTCCAAAGACCTCAATGCCATAGTGCGTACCATCGAACGGCGCCTGCGGGATCAGCAGGGGCTGCTCTTTCCGCTGGGCATGGACGCTAAGCCTTCTTAGCCACGAAGTCCCGGATGAGCCGCCGGTAAGCCGGCTCGAGCCATGCGTACTCGAGTATGGCCTCAAGGTAGCCCGAAGGCTCTCCCGTGTCGAGGCGCATGCCCTCGAGGCTCTTCCACGCCACTTTGCCTTCGTCTATAAGCCTGTTGAGCGCGTAGAGGTGGTAGTACTCGCCGCCCTCGTGGGCTTTCCATCCCTCGGCCAATAGCGTAAAGAACTCCGGGGTATACAGGTAGCGCCCTATGGATATCTCGTGGCTGGGTTCGGCGCCCTTGGGGGGCTTCTCGACGAAGCCGCGCACATGGAGGCCGTCGGGCGCGGGATCGATGACCCCGTAGCGCGACACGTCGCCGGGTTCGCGCAGCGCGGCCAGCACCGAACAGCCGGTCGCCTCGTAGAGCTCCATGAGCTGCCGCGCCAGGGGCTTCTCCCCGAAGTGTATATCGTCCGGATAGGCTACCACGCAGGGCTCGCCGCCCAAAAGCGGGGCTGCCTGCAAGAGCGCGTGCCCCGTGCCGCGCATCTCGGTCTGGCGCACGTAGCTGAAGCGGGCCTTGGGCGGGGCCACGGCTTCGAGCTTGTCCGCCCTGCCCTCCCGGGCGAACACCGATTCCAGCTCTATGTCGCGGTCAAAGTAGTCGTCAAGCACCTTCTTGCGGCGGCTGGTGATGATGATTATATCCTCTATGCCGGACGCGATGAATTCGTCCACGATAAAGGATATAGCTGGCTTGGTAAGGAGGGGGAGCATCTCCTTGGGGAGCGCCTTTGTGGCCGGCAGGAAGCGAGTGCCGTAGCCGGCGGCTACGATTATGCCCTTCATGGGGCCATGATAGCGCGGCCTCGGCGGCAAGCGCAAGCGAATAGCGCTACACAGGATTTGACTTAATGGATTTTTGCATAATACTTGCCGCATGAACCAGACGAGAACGGCCTGGCGAAAGCGCCTTGCCCGCTTCTTATTCCCCAATTTCCCCGATGCCGCCATGGCGCCGTCGCAGCTCAAGGTTACAGTCTTATCCTTTTACGCCATACTGGCCACGAGCTTCATCGCCCTGCCGACTACCCTGGTCCGCGACTTTACGATTGGCAACAAAGCCATGGTGCTGAGCCAGCTCATGTATACCGCCTTCCTCCTGGGAGGGCTGTTTTTCCTCTGGTTCGGCGGCCGCCTCGGCCAGGTGCGCCTATGCTTCGCCCTTGCCATAGCCGTGCTCCTGGCGGGCCTCATCGCGAGCGCCGGAGGGGCCAGGGGCATGGGCTTTTTCTACATCATCGCCGGCTATCCCGTGCTCTACCATGTGCTAGGCCTTTCCGGGGGCGTGGCAGTGCCGCTCATCGTCGCCGCGGGCATATATATACGGTCACGCTTCGCCTCGTTCCCCGAACAGTCTCTGCTAAACGAGCCGGGGCTGCGTAACAGCTTCTTTATCGTCATCGATATCTCCACCGTGCTGGGCATATTCTCGGTCGTGTACCAGCATTTGGTCATGCGCTCGCTCTACGTTGCGGCGTACATAGACGAGCTTACCGGATTGGCCAGCCGCCGCAAGATAGACCAGGTGCTGGAGAGCCGCGTCCAAGGCCATGACGAGGGCGGCAAGGGCTTTAGCCTTATCAGCGTTAAGCTGCTGCACTTTTCGCGGGTAAACTCGTTTCAGGGCAGCAGTTTCGGCGACGGGCTGCTCCGCGTCGTCGGAGAGCGCCTGAAGGTCTGCGTAGGCGCCAAGGCTCTCCTTTCCCGCTGCGGGGGCACGATATTCCAGGTTCTCACGGAACACAGCGACTTCATCGAGCTGGACCAGCTAGGGAAGCGCCTTTTAGAGGCGGCTCAGCGGCCTATACAAAGCGGGGATCAAACCATAGCGCTCGAAGCCCTCGTGGCGATTACCCGCTTCCCGCAGGACGGCATCGATATAGAGACGCTTCAGTCCAATCTCTTGGCGAGCTTCGCCCGCATGCGGGAGCATAGCGGCAAGGTATGCTTCTACGACGAGGACCTGCACCATGCCGAAGCGGAGCGCTTCTTCATGATCGAGGATCTTCGCAACGCGATCGAGGCGGGCGAGCTCAGCCTGGTGTACCAGGCCAAGCGGCGCCTGAGCGACGGCGGCTGCCAAGGAGCGGAAGTGCTGCTGCGCTGGCACAGCAAGCGCTTCGGCGAGGTGCCGCCGTCTCAATTCATACCGCTGGCCGAGGAGGCGGGCCTAATCCAGGAAATCAGCCGCTGGGTCATCGGCACGGCCATTGAAGAACTGTCCACGCTGCACGATGAAGGGGCCTCGCTGGTCCATGCCATCAACCTATCCCCCAAGGACCTTGCCAGCTCGGCATTCCGGGAATTCCTGTGGTCGATGCTAAAATCCGGGCAGATCAGGCCCGAACTGATCGAATTCGAGATTACCGAAGGCGTAATGATGGACGAGAACCCGGCCATTCAGCATACGCTGGGCTTTATACGCGAGTCCGGCTGCAGACTCGCCATAGACGATTTCGGCACCGGCTATTCGAGCCTAAGCTATCTGCACCGCCTCAGGGCCCATAACCTCAAGATAGACCAGAGTTTCATCAGAGGGATTTGCGAGGCCAATCCGGTATCGCCGGTGGTCGATGCCATCATATCGATGGCCCTTTCCCTTAAGCTTGATATCACGGCTGAAGGGGTGGAAACGCCCTTACAGGAGGCTTATCTCAGGCAGCGGGGCTGTACCTATGCCCAGGGCTGGCTCTACGCCAAGCCGCTGCCGATAGCCGGTTACAAGGCCCTGCTAGGCCGAACGCTGGCGGGGCGGGAGGAATTGTCGCTTACAAGCGAGTAGTATGCTACCCGGGGGAGCCGCTTTAAGGCTAGTGTAGGCTATTATGGAAAGCCCAGCCCCCTCGCCCAGGCCGCGCATAAAGCCCCTGCTCCGCCTCATAGCCCCGTATCGCGGCCTGCCCGGAAGCGTTTACGCCCTGTTTACGGCAACGGTCGTCAATGGGCTCGGCGTATTCGTCTTTCCCTTCCTCGCGCTTATCCTTACCCGGCGCTTCGGCCTGACGGCAAAGGAAACGGGCGACATACTCTTCTTCACGACGGTGGCTTACATACCGGGCAGTTTCCTTGGCGGCAAGCTGGCGGATCACTTCGGCCGAAAGCGCGTCATGATGGTAAGCCAATTCCTCTGCGCCGCAATGTTTATTCCCTGCGGCTTCCTGCAGGATCCCTACCTTATAGCCGGCTTTATCATAGCCTCGGTATTTTTCGACGGCGTCACCGATCCCGCGCGTACGGCCATGACCACGGACGTCACCACGCCGGAAAACCGCCAGGCCGCCTACAGCCTCATCTACCTCGGGCACAATCTGGGCTTCGCCTTAGGGCAGATGATAGCGGGCTTTCTCTTCGCCAGCGCGCCTTCGTGGCTATTTTGGGGCAATGCCCTGGCCGCCGGCGCGGCGCTCGTCCTTATAGCCATATTCATGCCGGAAACCAAGCCGAGCGCGAAGGATCTGCAGGATAGCCTGCGGGGCGATTCCAGCGAGAAGGCGCACGAGGGCGGTCTCATAAGCGCCCTGCTGTCGCGCCCGAGCCTCATAATCTTCGCGCTGCTCACGACGCTCTACGGCTTCAGCTATGCCCAGCACCGCTTCGCCCTGCCCTTGCAGGCAGGGCAGCTCTTCGGGGACGGCGGAGCCAAGCTCTATGGTTGGGTCATGTCCATGAACGCCGTACTCGTCATAGCGCTCACGACGCCCATCGTCGCCCTTACCAAACGCTTCAGGCCTATCGCCAATGTGTCGGCGTCCGGCCTGCTCTTCGCGCTGGGCTTCGGCATGCTCGCCTTCGCCCGCGCCCCCTGGCTCTTTTTCCTGTCCACGACGGTGTGGACCCTGGGCGAGATACTCAACGCCACCAACGATGGCGTGTACGTGGCCAACCATACGCCTATGAGCCACCGCGGGCGCTTCAACGCCATACTACCGCTCATATCGGGCTTGGGCTTCACCGTGTCCACGCCCATAGCGGGACGCATAGCGGGGGCCTGGGGCATACCCGCGCTTTGGCTCATCGTGGGCCTGGCTTCCGCCGCTGCCGCCTTCGGGCTCGCCCTATTGGGCGCTTCCGAGCGTCGCGCTTCCCTTAAGCCGGCGGACTAGGGCC
>JBGSKZ010000242.1:0-1322 GCA_041741035.1 Treponematales bacterium | reverse complement strand
GCCCGCGATACGGCCGCCAAAGCCGCCCCTATGGCCAGCGCGGCCGGCTTAAGGGCGTAGGCGACGAAGCGCGCGCTCAGGCTGTACGGGTCGAGGAGGGTGGCCAAGCCGGCCATGCCCGAGAAGAGGGCAAAAGACACGGAGGCGAAGACCAGCGCGCGCAGCAGCGGCCGGGCTTTTTGATACCCGCCCTTCCATGCGCCGCAGCTCCGGCCCAGGGCCCTGGCGGCGTCCTGCGCCAAGCCGAGCGGACAGAGCGCAGAACAGTAGAGCCGCCCGAATAGCAGCGTAAAGGCGAGCGTTATGAAAAGCCCGAGCGCCGAGGCCAAGGTGGCCGTTCCCAGGCCTAACGCGATGAGGCGCGCCGCGCTGGGAAAAACCTGGCTCGCCCCTATGGCGCCGAACGCCAGCGACGATAAGGAACCCGCGCCTAGGAACGCGAAGAGGAAAAGAAGGCCGAAGAGAATGGCTACAGCTATGCGGAGCTCCCGCATCAGAGCGTTATCCTGCGTATGTCCAAAGCGCCAAGGTCCTGCCTGCCGTTGCCCTTCGCGGCGGCAAGCCCAATATAGCGGAAACGGGAGGCCTCGAAGCCCAGGGTCTTGGCCGCGGCGGCGTCGCAGGCCACGATATCGGAGCCCAGTATCTGGAATTTGGCCAGCTCGTATTGCGAACTGGCGTAGCCCCGGGGGCCGCCGGTCTTCATTACCTTGTACGCGTCGATCACGTTAAGGTCCGGTTTGCGGTACAGGCAGGCGTCCGCTATGCATTGGTCCAGGTCGTTGCGGTGGAAGAATTGCCTGTCCCATACTATGCCCATGAGGTTCTTCATCGCCGCGGTCATGCCGGCGCCCGAGTGGTGCTTGAGTATGGGCACGTTTATGAACACGTCGCTCTCGACGATAAGCTCGTGCACCCGCGCCTTCTTTACGGCTACGGCGCCGGGAAAGCCCTGCTCCTGGAAGTAGCTCTGGGCGTTGGCCGGCACCACGGTAGCCCCGGCTTCCTTGGCATAGCGCTCTATCATCGAGGATTTGTAGCTAAGGCTCCAGCTGTCGCAGCTATTATCGAACACGTATACCTTGCGCGCCCCCGCGTCAAAGCAATGCTCGATAATGCGCTTGACGAGCAGGGGATTGGTGTTGGCCCCCGCCTCGGGCGGCTGATCCCAGCCTATATTGGGCTTGACGACCACGCTCTGCCCCTTGCGGACGAAGGTCCCCATGCCGCCGAGCGCCGCAATGCCGGCGTCGAAGAGCTTGTCAGGCTCCGCGCCTTTCACCGCCGCGAGGTCGGGCCGGAGAGAGGCCGCCCCGGACGGC
>JBGSKZ010000241.1:0-1318 GCA_041741035.1 Treponematales bacterium | reverse complement strand
CCGCTGTCGTCCTAGGCTACGTTTACCCCAACGGCAACGCCATAGGCGGCCCGGTGATAGGCCGGGGGCGCTACATAGCCAGGGGGCTGTCGGGCATGGACCCCGATACGGGAGAAGGCAGGCCCGGCCTGGAATGGACCTTGGGGGCCGAGGGCGTGGAAGTGGAACTGGACCCGCGCGACGGCGCCTTCCGCGTTACCAAGGCCGCCTGCGCCATGGACGTGGGCAGGCTCATCCATCCCGCGCTGGCACGGGGCCAGGTAGTGGGCGCCATGGGCATGGGCATAGGCTACGCCACGCGGGAGGCCTTCGTCTTCGATTCCCGCGAGGGCGTACAGAACGCCAGTCTCCGCGACTACAAGCTCTTGCGCTACGGGGAGGAGCCGGAGTACTTCGTGGATTTCGTGGAGACGCCCCAGGGCGACGGCCCCTACGGAGCGCGGGGCCTAGGCGAGCAGGGCATCATAGGCATGCCCGGAGCCATAGCCCAGGCGGCCTCTCTAGCCGCGGGCGTAGAGCTTAACGAATTGCCTATAAGCCCCGAATACCTGTGGCGCGCCATGCGGGAGGCCCGCCCATGATACCCAACGAACTGCGCTACCTGCGCCCCGATAGCGCCGAGGAAGCCGTAGCCGCCTGGAAGGCGCACGAAGGAGCCCGCTACCTGGCTGGCGGTACGGAAATAAGCACGATGGCCAGGCGCTCAGCCTCCTACCCGGTACGCTCGCTTATAGACGTCAAGCGCCTGGCGGAGGCGAGAGCCTTAAGCGCTACTGAAGGCAGGCTCACGCTGGGCGCCGCGCTGCCGCTCTCGGAAATAGCGGACAATGGGGGCTTTCCCCTCCTTACGGCCACGATACGGGGCATAGCCGACCGTACGACGAGGAACCGCCTGAGCCTCGGCGGCAATATAGCGGGCATGTTGCCTTACCGCGAGGCGGCGCTGCCCCTGCTCCTTGCCGACGCCTTCTGCGTCTCCATAGCGCCGGGACTGGGCTCCGAGCCGCCCATACGCAGGGAATGGCGGCTGCGGGAGCGCTTCGATAAGCGCCTCCTCCTTGAGCCCGGGGAGCTGCTATTGTCCTTCAGCCTGCCCCTTAGCTTTACGCGCCTTCCCTGGAGCCATAGGCGCAAGACCCGTACCGGTCCGGTCGACTATCCCCTGGCCACGCTCTGCCTGGCGCGGCAAGGCGAAGCCTTCCTGCTCGGCATAAGCGGGGCGCATCCCTACCCTATCTGCTCCGCGGAGGCCGATAATGCGCTCTCGGGCGCTGCCGGCCGCGGGAGTCCCGGCCCCGGCGCCGAGACCGACGCGGAC
>JBGSKZ010000240.1:0-2005 GCA_041741035.1 Treponematales bacterium | reverse complement strand
GCCTCCGCCCTGGAAGCGGCCGCGGATGGCTATGACCCTGCCCGAGCGCTAACCGGCCCCGACCGCAGGAGCGCCGCACGTTCTATGGAGAGGGCGCTCGCGGAGGCCTTGGGCAGCCTGAAGATCAGCGAGGGCAGGCTGGAAGAGCTGGAACCGGCGATGCTCGCCTCAAGGCTCGTAGACTTGGGCGTATCGGCCGCGGACAGCAAAGGCGCCGCGGGCATCATTGAAGCTTTCTGTTCAGACCGGCCAGAGGCCGCTCTTTCCTGCCTGTCCGCGGCCGAGATCATCGCGTCCTGCCGCGTGGCGCGGGCCGCCATGGCCAAGGCCCATGCCGTCGTAGGCTCCATAAAGGCCTATGCCGAGCCTGAGGAGGCGGAAGGCCAGCGCCCGCTGAGCCTGAGCGCCATGGTGGAGGAAGCGCTCGGCCTGCTCTATATACGCACCAAGAAGGGGGTAGAGCTGTCGCTGTCGATAGACGGCGATATTTGGATAAAGGCGGAGCCCGGCAAGGTGCAGCGCATGCTGCTCATACTCCTCTCCAACGCGCTTGACGCCATGGGCTATCGCGGTCGGCTGGGCATACGGCTCGTCGCGCCGCGCGACAAGGCCGTACTGCACATAGAGGATTCGGGGCCGAGCATAGCCGCGGAGCTCATGCCCGAGCTATGGAAGCCTGAGTTCATGGCAAAACACAAGGGGAGCCGCGGCGGCATAAATCTCAATCCCGTAAAGGAACTGGTGAGCGCCATGAACGGCGACATCAAATGCGCGAGCGCGCCTGGCCGTACTATATTCACGGTGAGCATACCAAGGCATACATAAATGGAAAAAGTTATACTAATCGTGGACGACGAGGCTATCATACTCCTAGCCCTTACGCGCGAACTGCGGAGAGCCCTCGGCAATAGCTGCCGCATAGAGACGGCGCTTAATGCCGAATCGGCCTTCCGGCTCATGGACGAGGTGGATAGCGAGGGACTGGAGCTTTCGGTGGTCGTGTCCGACTGGCTTATGCCGGGCATGAAGGGCGACGAGTTTCTGGTTAAAGTACGGGCGCGCTATCCGGGCATAAGCCTCTTCCTCGTTACGGGACAGGCGGACGATACGGCCATTAAGCGGGCAGTCGATGAGGCTCAGGTCCTGGCCTGCGTGCGCAAGCCCTGGCAGAGCTCGGAAATCGTGGGCCTTATAAAGAGCGCGAGCAAGCTCTGACTTTCGTTGACCTCTCCGCCCCCCTTCGCTATGATGCGTTATGCAGAAACGCCATGACAAGCTTCATACCATAGCCCTCGTGGGCCTGCCCGGCTCGGGCAAATCCAGCGTGGGCAAGGCCCTGGCCGCGCTATTATCCTGCCGTTTCGCCGATAGCGACGAGGCCGTTAGCGAGGCTGCGGGCCTTTCCATACCGGAGCTGTTCAGGCAGCGGGGCGAGGAGGCCTTCAGGGCCTTGGAGGCAGGCGTCCTTGACGAGCTGAGCGCGGCCCCCGCGGCGGCCTTAGGCGCGGAGGGCGAGCCCGGCAGGCTCGTGCTGTCTACGGGGGGCGGCTGCATACTCCTGGAGAGGAATAGGCGGCTCCTGAGCGAGCGCTGCTTCGTTATATGGCTGGATATAAGCCCGCGGGCCGCCGCGCGTCGCCTGAAGAAAAAAGGAGGCGGGCCCGGCTCGACGGGCCGTCCCCTGCTTGACTCGGGAGACGCCGGGGAGCGTCTCCTGGCCTTGGACGCCGAACGCAGGCCTTTCTACGAAGGGCTCGCCGATATGCGGGTAGACGCCGGAAGCTCCGGCTATCGCGCCCTGGCGCGGCGCGTCGCCCTCGCGCTGGAACCCGCCACCATGGAGGCTGACCGTGCCGCTTTACCTTGAACCCTCGGCCCTATCGGGCAGCGTATGCGCGCCGCCTTCGAAAAGCGCCATGCAGCGGGCCGTTGCCTGCGCCGGACTGGCCCGGGGCGAAACCACGCTTACGCGGCCTTCCTTCTGCGATGACGCCTTGGCCGCCCT
>JBGSKZ010000239.1:0-2101 GCA_041741035.1 Treponematales bacterium | reverse complement strand
TGCCCGGCTCGCCGGCCCCGCCGTCCTGCCTGGCGCCGCCCTGCTGCCCGTTGCCGTTCCGCACTTCCACCTCAAGCGACGAAGTCTCGAAGCCGGCGGACGCGAAGGCGTCCTTCAGCGACTCGAGCGAGGAGCGGAAGGCCTCCCCGGCCAGGTCCGACTCCACGATAATGCGGCCGCTTATTTGTTTCTCGGCTAATTTCAGCTCAATCTTGACGCCTCCGAGATGCTCGGGCTCAAGCCGAAGGCGAATAAGGCCAAGGTTGCCATCTTTAAGCACGACCTGGGCGGCTCGCACGAAGTCTGTAGAGTTCGCCCGCAGACGCTCGGCCAGTACTTCGGAGAAACTGCCCGCGCCAGGCTTAAGCTCGGCGGCCTTGGGCTGGCCTTCGGTTTCGCCGCTTCTCGCGCCCGCGCCGTCCACGCGGCTTAAGGCGGGAGCCTCGACGCGCTCGGCGCCGCCGCTTCGGGAGCCTTTCTGCGTTTCCGGGCTTTCTTTGGCGTCGATCTTGAGGCGGAGGTCTATTACCGAGTATTTCGCGTCCCCGCCGCGCTTAGCGTCCTTGCGTTGGGAAGACTCGGCGGGCTTATCGCCCTCTATTGCCGCTTCCGCGGGCTTCGGTGCCATCTTGAGCGCTTCCCTGCCCGCCTGGGACAGAAGCGGTGCGGCTAGGGCGAGGCTCGGCTCGCCCATCTTCCTGGCGTCTCGTTTGCCCCTGATCTTGGAGAGTTCCGTTCCCGCGAGCTCTGCCTGCCCGTCCCCCGCGGCGCGCGAAGGCTTAAGCGCGGCGGATTCCTTGGCTGGCGGCTTGGCGGCCTCGTTACCCAGGGCGTGGGCGACGCTATCCCGCGCCGCGGCCTTGAGATCGATGCCGGTTTTTTTGGTAGAATTCTTGCTTTCGGCGCTTTCCGCCCTGCCTTCCCGCAGCGAGGCGAGCAGGGCGCCGAACGGGTTTTTAGCGGCTGATGGAGCCTTGGCCTTAGCCTTGGAGCCGAAGAGGGCGGCAGTTCCGGGGTTTTCCTTGGCCGCGCCTAAACTGGGTACTGGTATCGTCAACATGGACGACGTGCTCCTTTCGCATCGAACACGCGCCCGCTGACTGCTTTGCCCTATGGATCGAGCGAGGCCGGCTTGGCGTTCATTTTGCGCTGCAGGTCGGCTGCCCGTTCGGGCGGCAGAAGCGACAGCCAATAGGACACCACCGAGGCCTCGCCGGTCTGGGCGGCAAGCTCTTCCACTGCCCGCAGGATGTCTATGGCCGTCTGGTCATCTAAGGACCCTAGGATGGCCACGGCGTCCTCGGGAGGCATGCCGGTCAGATAGCGCGCGTTTTGTTCGATGTTCGCCTTTCTATTGTCGTACCGTTCTGCCAAGCTATTAAACGATTTCTCCCGTTCTTCGAGCGCCTTTTGCCGTTCTTCAATTTCCTGGGCCATAGCCTCGATGCCGGCCTCGCGCTCGTCGAGGGCCGCGGACCTCGCGTCGAGCTCCTGGCGCAGGGCTTCCACGGCCTCAAGCTGCTTGGCGTAACGCTCGTCGTCGAGCAGGGTCGGCGATTCGGCGGGCAGGGCTCCGCCCGTGCGGGTAGGCAGACCCGCGAGTTGCAGTACGGGGCTGAAGAGCGCCTTAGCGTCTATGAGCCCAAGGAAATCGAACCAGAACAGCCCGCCTATGACCAGGGCTATGATGAGTATGAGCATGACTACTACCCTGCCCATGATGCGCTGCTTACCGAATCCAGCCATGCCTAGGACTCCCTCTGTAGGTTCATGCTTCGGGCCCTGGCTATGGAGCCAAGGTCATCGAGCGCCTTGGTCTCTTCCAAAGCCGCCGCCTTATAATACGACGATTCCGCGCGTTCCCTGAGCTTATCGATCAATTCTTTGTCTTTCGTGGCTTCTATATAAGCTTCGCGCGCCTTATCGCGCTCGAATTCTGCCGCCGCGAGGCCCTTCATCAGCTTCTCGCGCTCCTGCCCGAGCCGGAGCGCGTAACGCTCTCCGGCGTGGAAGTCCCGCGCGTGGCCGCCCGGCCTGAAGCGCTCCTTGGCCGCCTGCAGGCTCGCCGAGGCGTTTTCCATGAGCGCGCGCTCCAGCGCGG
>JBGSKZ010000238.1:0-2083 GCA_041741035.1 Treponematales bacterium | reverse complement strand
TCGCAGGGGGCTACCGAGCAGGCGGCGAGCGCCGAAGAGGTATCGGCCAGCGTGGAGCAGATGAGCGCGAACATCAGGCAGAACGCGGACAACGCAACGCAGACGGAGCAGATAGCCACGAAGGCGTCCAAGGACGCTATCGAAGGCGCCTCCGCCGTGCGGGAGACCGTGGACGCTATGCGGCAGATAGCGCAGAAGATAGCGATCATCGAGGAGATAGCCCGCCAGACCAATATGCTTTCGCTGAACGCCAGCATAGAGGCGGCGCGCGCCGGGGAGCACGGCAAGGGCTTCGCGGTTGTGGCCAGCGAAGTGGGTAAGCTGGCCGAGCGCTCGCGCAGCGCGGCCGGCGAGATATCCGCGCTGTCCAAGCAGAGCGTGGACGTGGCGGAGCGGGCCGGAGCCATGCTGGACGGGATGGTGCCCGACATACGGCGCACCGCGGAACTGGTGCAGGAGATAAGCCTGGCCAGCCGCGAGCAGGATTCCGGCGCGCAGCAGATCAATAAGGCCATAGCCCAGCTCGATACGGTCATACAGCACAACGCCTCTATTTCGGAGGAGTTCAGCGCCACCAGCGAGGAGATAGCCGGCCAATCCGCACAAGTGGCGGGCACGGCCGAGGAGCTCGCCTCGCAGGCTGACCGGCTGCGCGACGCCGTTTCATTCTTCAAGATAGGCGCGGCCGCGCCTGAGGCGTTGGGGCGGCCGGCGGCAACGGGGCGGCTGCCTCTTTCGGCTACTGAAGCTGCTAGGGCTAAATCACGGGAAGAGCCGCGCGTGCCCGCGCCGAGCCATCCAAGCAAGGGCGGCGTGGCCATAAAGCGGCCCACTACCGCTATCGTGCCGAAAGGCGGGGCCGCGGATTTAAGCGATGACGATTTCCTTGAATTCTAAGACGATGGAGATTAGACCTATAGTAGAAGCCTTCGGCAGCCGCCGTGTCCAGGCATGGCCGCTTAGCGCTCCGCGTTAAGCGTTTTCAGGGTATGGGAATGGGTTCAATCGCTAGCCCGCTACAGAGGAGTACAAGATGAGGATAGGCACGCGTTTGTCGCTCGGCTTTCTGGCAATAGTAGGGGTACTTGCCCTTGTGTCGATCATCGGGATAGTCATCATTACCCAGACCCAACACGAGCTTAATACCGTCGTGGATATTTACCTTCCCTCCATCGATTTTATGGAACAGGCGGATCGCGATTATTTCCAGCTGATCGAGGCAGAGCGCACGCAATTGCTGCTGGCTCTCCAAGGGGAGCGCGACCCGAAATGGCGCAAGGCATGGCAGGAGAATCTCGATCAGGCGAAAGAACGCATGGCTTCCTATGGCGCGCTAGCCCGTAGCGACGAGGAAAAGTCCCTGTACGCGCAGTACCTAACGCAGCACGATCGGTGGGTAAAGCTGGCCGCGCAGGTCATGGATATGGCTGAAAGCCTGACGCCCGCTAAGATAAACGAGGCGCGGAGCCTCTCGCTAGGTCCCGCGAGCGAGGCTTTCGGCATCATGCGCGAGTCCATCAACCAGCTCGAGGATTTGGTCATGGGAACCGTAGCGGCCTTGCAGATCGAGATCGACCGCTCGTCGAAAAGCGCCTTGACGCTACTCGTGGTCCTTACCGTTTTCGCGCTGAGCCTTACGATAGCGCTTTCATACTTGCAGACCAACGGCCTTACCCGGCCTTTAAAAGCGAGCGTGGCCGTGGCCGAGAGCCTTTCCCGCGGCAATCTCGACGTAGGCATCGCGGCGCGGTGGAAAGGCGCCAAGGATGAGCTGGGCGATTTGTCGCGGGCTATGGATTCTATGTCGGCTACCCTAAAGGAAGTATTCGTAGAAGTTAAGGAAACCAGCGCGCAGGTGGCCATTGGCTCCGCCGAGCTGGCCGACGCGGCCAGCCAGATGTCCAAGGGGGTAGAGGGCATATCAGCCTCGAGCCAGCAGCTATCGCAGGGGGCTACCGAGCAGGCGGCGAGCGCCGAAGAGGTATCGGCCAGCGTGGAGCAGATGAGCGCGAACATCAGGCAGAACGCGGACAACGCAACGCAGACGGAGCAGATAGCCACGAAGGCGTCCAAGGACGCTATC
>JBGSKZ010000237.1:0-2740 GCA_041741035.1 Treponematales bacterium | reverse complement strand
AATACTGGTTTAAGACTATGATCCTGCATGCGCCTATAGCAAACGAGTAGCAGGAAGCGTTGGATGCGAGCGGCCCCGGGCGATAACCGGACAATTCCCCGGCTAAAGCGCTGAAGGCAACGCGTAAAAAGGTCATGTCTTCTGGCGTTTCCGCTTCATGGTTGCCTACGACCGGCACCCATAGAAAACCCGAGCCTAAGACGCCTTCGATCGAGCTAAAAACAGCCTGAGGAGGATCGATATCGCCGGGAGAAAGCAAAAAAGCGCCAGGGCCAAGCGCGCCGAGCGCTTGGAGCGCGCCTTCGAACTCTAAGGAACCCGTATAGCCGCGCATATCCGCTGCTATTGAAAATTCATACAGCGGCGTATCATGGGGAGGCTCTATAGCCACGAGTCTTTCCGGCGCGGGATCGGAGCACGAGACGAAAGCAAATAGCGCCATCGTAGAAAACAGCAAAGATAATTTGCCAGCCCGCAGCATATACCCGCCTTTACTCAACTCATTCCCCTACCAGCACCCTCGCTAAAGGAACAGCTCCGGGTATGCCGGCGCCGGAAGCCTCGGACTCAAGGACGATCGTAAACCCATCGTCGCCAAGCCTGGCTGCACGAGCGGCGTCCGCACCTTTCACGAAAATAAGGCCGTGCCGTTCGCAGGCGTACTCGAGGATAAAATCCAAATCGGAAGGCCCGGCGAGCACCACGCGCGTTACGCCCTCCCGTTTAGCCTTGAGCACGAAAGCCTCGAGGAGGTCGCGATACACGCTAGCGTTCCTTGCCGTGCGCCTGAAATAACGATAGCTGCGGTGCGCAATCTCGTTCACGCCCTCGGGGGTAAGCGCGTAGTGGATATTGCGGGCGTTCAGGCGCTTTAAAAGCACCCAACCCTTTTCCGCGAATCGTTTGAGGAGAGCGTTCGTCATGCCAAGGGACAGGCCCGAGGCCTCGGCCAGATCCCGCTGCGTGGGCGAGCGCTCCTGCTTCTGGGACGAGTAAATACCCTCGAGTATGGCCAGTTCGGCATCCTCGGGGCGCGTATCGCGAGTCGTTAGTTCTTGGGGAATTGCGGTGGTTAGCATGGCTGATTCTTGGCGCGTGGAGAAAGCAGAAGGCACGGCTCATCCTTCCGCCCCTATAGCAGATTTTTCGCGGGGACACTAACGCGCCCCGCTTATGAGCCTGTAGTCCCGATACCCTCTGGCGCGGCCGAAACACGCTGCCAACGGTATACGGAAGTCTGTTGTTCACGCATTGAACAGCCTAACACAGTCCAGCAGGGAATTCAAGCATAAGTAGTTTTAGCTTTGATCAAACACCTTAGTGCTCATCGATGATAGTATTTGCCATGTAACCGGAGAAATCCCTGAAATCATCGATATGCTTCCAGGCGATAGCGAAAACGACCGCCCAGTCTATTTTTTCATATTGGTGCACCGCGATATTCCTAAAGCCCACGGCGCGCGCTAGACGATCGCTTAACGCGGAGGGAATAAAGCCCTCTTTAGCCGCGAAGGAGAAGGTTTCAACCATGGTCGGCGGTACTGATAGCCCCCTGGAACTCAGCCAATGGAGGCACAGGTCCACGCATATTTGGACGGCGCGCTCTAGGTTTACGACCATAATATCTTGGATATCCAGGTCTTCTTGCAGCGAGGCCAGGGATGGCGGTCGCTTAGCCTCTATTCTCTTTACGCAACGCATAAGCGATTCAAGCTTCCCCGCTACCAAGGCCTTATTTACCATACGCGAATTCCTTTATCCGGCGCACTTGTTCGCGCTGTATGATGGGCTGCATGTCTTCCATAAAATCCAGGCTTTGGATGGCGAGCGAATAATACAATGAAGGGTCGTTGTTGATAAAAAGAGTCCCCTGCGAGAGCACTTGGCTCAAAAACAGGCCGCCTATGCTCCGTAGGTCGGCTATATCCATCTCGCGGCCGCAGGCGGCGCTCAAGGCGTTATATAGGGTCAATTTTTGCTCGGCGTCCATGCGCCGGTCGAAGGCGAGGGCCAGATCGACATCGCTATCCGGCCTCATCCGGCCAGAGGCCGCCGAGCCGTGGAGTATGGCTAAGCGGAGCCCGGGCAGGGTTTCCAGCTGAGGGCGCAGACGGGAAATAACGGTATCCCTGTCAGGAGCTACGCGAATGTCCATGGGACTAATGCTACTCGATTACGCGACGAAAAAAAAGGGCGGCGCGGGCTTGGAAGCCCATGCCGCCCGATTAGGCGCTTAGCGCGCGAGGCCGGTGGCTACTTCTTGCCCCGGAACATGACGCGCACCTGCTTGTACAAGCCTTCACCTTCGCTCTTCGTCTCGATATCGACGATGTCGTTGAGCGTGGTGTGGACGATGCGGCGCTCGAAGGGGTTCATGGGCTCGAGCAGCACGGAGGCGCGGGTGCGGCGCACCTTTTCGGCCACTTCGTAGGCCATCTTCACGATGGATTCCTCGCGGCGTATGCGGTAGTTCTCGGAGTCGATGATTACCCGCAGGTCCTCGCGGCCGAGCTTGCCTGCGTACACGTTGGCCAGGAGCTGCAAGGCGTCGAGGTTCTTGCCCTTCTTGCCTATCAGTATGGCCGCGCTCTCGCTCTCGATGCGTATGCCCAGCTTCAGCTCTTCGCGGAAGAGGACGCTGGCCTTGCAGCCGTAGCCCATGCGCTCCACTACTTCGCGCACGAAATCGAGGAGCTTAAGCTCAAAATCGCCGTCGGGCTCCAGGCCGGCCACGAGCTTC
>JBGSKZ010000236.1:0-5760 GCA_041741035.1 Treponematales bacterium | reverse complement strand
GCCGTGCCGAGGGGCATGCCGAGGGCCGTGCCGCGGGGCGCGTAGCGGGGAGTACGGAGGGGCGCGGCCGAGGGACGCGGCCGACATTAACGAAACGCTAACACAGTCCACACGAAAAGCTAGCGTCGGCGCAATACTATGCGTCGCAAGGAGCCGTTATGAAAATGCAGGAATTCATGACCACCATGCGCAGCCTCGTGGACGGCGCGCGCGTAAGGCGGCTCGACGACGCTGCCCGCTACCTCTTCATAAGCGACCTCCATATGGGCAACCGCACGAGCCGCGACGATTTTCGCCGCAACGAAGAGCTGGTTCTCGGCGCCCTATCCGAGCACTATCTGCCGCAGTCCTGGAACCTCGTGCTCAATGGCGATATAGAGGAGCTGCATAAATTCCAGGCCAAGGAAATTCGGGCCGCCTATCCGGACTTATACGAGTGCTTCGGCCGCTTCAGGGATCAGGACAGGCTCGTCAAGATATTGGGCAACCATGACCTCGGGCTCCTCCTGCACGATAGCGGGGAATTCCCCCTCGATCATGCCCTTAAGCTCGACGCCGCTGACGGCTCCATCCTTGCGTTCCACGGCCATCAATCCTACAAGCTCTTCATGAAATATAATTACCTTTCCGATTTCGTCGTACGCTACATAGCCGATCCCCTGAAAATCCAGAACGGCGAACTGCCCATGACCAGCAAGCGGCGCTTCAAGGCCGAGCGCCGCATATACCGCGCGTCCAAGGAGCTGGGCATGATCACGGTGGCCGGCCACACCCACAGGCCGCTCTTCGAATCCTACAGCAAATACGACAGCCTGCGCTGGAATATCGAGTCGCTCCTGCGCCAGTACACCCACGCCCAGGGCGAGGAACGGGACCGTATAGTGTCGCTCATAGAGATATACGCGGCCGAGTTCAAGCGCCTATCCAAGAAGGAAAAGAAAAACAAGGTGTCGCGCAGCCTCTATGAGCGCGAAGACCTGCTCGTGCCCTGCATGTTCAATTCGGGCTGCGCCACGGCCAAGGGCGGCTTCACCGCCATCGAGATAGAGCAGGGCCAGATTTCGCTCGTGTATTGGAGCAAGGAAGGCTCGGTGCGCCCTTACATAGAACGCGAGGCGCTGTTCAAAGACAAGCCCGCGGGCACGCCCTGGCAGCGCTATACGCTGGCCAAGGATACCCTGGAGTACGTTTTCGCTCGCATAAAGCTGCTTTCCTAAGCTCCACTCGGCGCATTAGGCCGCTACGGAGCGTGCCCTCCTATACGCAACCCTAAGCTTCGGGGAAATAGCTATGGTATACTCGCCTCCGCTACGCAAAAGGAGGCTCTATGGCAAAACGCATCGTGATCAAGGCAACGGCCCTCTACGAAGGGGGCAAGCGGCTCGAGGGCAAAAAGGTGGTCGTCGAAGGCGACCGTATCGTGGAAGTATCCGAGGCCGGCTCGGTGAAGGCAGACTACGAGGGCTACCTTACCCCCGCCTTCATCGACGCCCACTCCCACATAGGCATGTTCCGCGAGGGCGAGCCCCAGGCCGAGGCGGAGGGCAACGACCGCAGCGCCCAGATCATGCCGCTGTCCGACCCGCTCAATTCCATATATTTCGACGACCGCGCCTTCAGCGACGCCGTGGACTTCGGCGTGCTCTATTCTTGCGTGGTGCCCGGCTCAGGCAACCTCGTGGGCGGCAAGGCCCGCGTCATACGCAACTTCGCCAAAAATCGCAAGGACGCCCTCATATCGGACTACGGCTACAAGATGGCCTTGGGCTACAACCCCCGCTCTACCACGGACTGGAAGGGCGAGCGCCCCGACACCCGCATGGGCGTGTACCAACTCCTGGAAAAGCGCCTCGACGAGGTGCGGGCCAAGAAGGCCAAGCTCGATATAGGCCTGGACCGCAAGCTCCGCGAACTCGCCCGCGGCGCCCCCGAAAAAGGCTTAGGCCCCGCGGAGCATGACGTCGAGCGGGCGGCCGCCATGCGGGAGGCCCTCCTTGAGCTTTCCAGCGAGGACGCGGCCCTGCTCGACCTCCTGTCCGGTACCAAGACCGTCAAGGTGCACGTGCACAAGGAAGACGACGTCCTCTACCTCATAGACCTGCAGAAGCGCTACGGCTTCAAGGCCAGCGCCGACCATCTGGGGGACGTGCACCACAAGGAAATCTTCGATGAGTTGGCCAAGGCCGGCATACCCATCGTGTATGGCCCCTTAGGCAGCCTCGCCTACAAGGTGGAGCTCAAGCACGAGGACTACCGCAATACGGGCCTCCTCATGAAGAGCAAGGCCAGCTACAGCCTCATGACCGACCACCCGGTAATCCTGTCCTATCAGCTGCGCGACAGCCTCAAATATTTCCTTATACAGGGCATGAGCGACGCCGAGGCCCTGTCTATCATCACCGCGAAGAACGCGGCCCTACTGGGCCTTGGCGCCGACTTGGGCAGCGTGTCGGCGGGTAAGCTGGCCAGCCTCGTGGTATGGAACAAAGAGCCCCTGCACTTAGGCTCCTTCCCCACCATGGTCATGGCGGAAGGCGCCGTCGTGCGCAAGCGTTAAAACTGCGTGGCGTAAAAAAAGGGGCGCGCCGCCGGGGCCGTCCCAGCTGGCCGGCCCCGGCGGCCGGGCTATCGCTGCAAGTCCTCGCGCGGCGCTGTAAAAAGCGCCGCGCTCCGGGCTTTCCGCTCTATCCCTCGCGCTTAAAGGACCGGTCGCCGTTTAGCCTTCCTTAGTTCTCCGAAGCTTGTGTCTGCCCGTACGGAGACGCTATTACTAGCGTCACGGCGTACTTATGTACGCAAGCTGCCGCGGCGTTTTGCCCCGAGACACAAGCTTCGGGGAACTAGCTATGCCTTCCGCTGAATGACCATCATGGTGAGGTCGTCGTACTGGTCATCTTCCTTGAGGCGCTGGTAATACTTGTACTCGGTGCGGCGTTTATCCGGGTGGTCTATCTTGCCTCGGCAATAGCTGCCGTATTGCAGGAAGCAGCGCTCCAGCACCGCGTCTATCTTACTGTCCACCAGCACCATATCCTCGTCGCCGGCGCTGGGATCGGGCACCATGCGGAACACCTTCTCTATGGCGGTAAGGCCCAGCACCAGCTCCGCGGGCGTGCCGTGCAGGCCGCTGAAGTCGAAATCGTAGCTTAGGTCCGGGCCGAGCGGGTCATCCTCTTTTTTGAAGCTGAAACGCCCGCCGTTCATGATGGCCTCCACGGCGGCGTTTATGCGCTCCTGTCCTATAGCTTCCACCGCGGGCTCGTCGTGGAAGGTCTCGTTGCCCTCGCGGTCCCGCATGGACTTCTTTTCCATGATCTGGCTGAAGTCGGGCTTGCGGCGCATGCGGCTCGACTCCTCAAAACCGTCCGTGAAGAGCACGAGGGCGTCGCCTATATCCAGCTTCTTGATCACCTGTTTGTACGGCGCCTTCATCTCCACGAGTTCGTTGTCCATGGGGCCGGCTGCCGGCGATTCTTCGAGCTTGTGCTCGATGAGCTTGCGCTGGGCTGCCGAATAGATATAGAGCATGTTGTCGCCCGCGTGGCATACGTATACGGTTCCGGTCTTGGCGTCGTATACGCCCATGAGCAGGGCGGCGAAGCGTCCCTTGAAGCCGCGGCGGTAGAGGAAGTCGTTAATCTTATAGGCCAGCCTGTCTAGGTGTATGCCGTCCCGCTTGAAGGACCAGCCCTGGAATTCGCTGGAGAATATGGTGGCCACACCCACCATGATGAGGGCCGCGGGTATGCCCTTGCCCGCCACGTCGCACTTGATGAAGGCCCAATACTGGTCATCCAGCTTGCGGTAGTCGAAGTAGTCGCCCGATACGCCCTTAGCGCCTTCGTAATAGCCGAAGAAATCGTGCGTGGGATTTTCCTCGAAGCCCGTAGTGGTCTTTTCCCCGGTGGCGGTATTCAATTCAAGCGGTATGAACATTTTCTGGGTTTCCTTACCCACGGTAAGGAACTCGGCCTCTTTCGCGGCTACCACCAGGCCCATGGTCATGTCGTTGATCGTATGGGCGAGTACGCCTATCTCGTCGCGGCTTTTCACGTCTATGGTAAAGTCGGCCAGATCCTTCTTGTCCGGCGTATCGCGTATGTGCTCTATGCCCTTCACGAGGCGGCGCACCGGGTTGATGATGATGCCAGACAGTATGACCGCGCCCAGTATGCCTATGGCCAGGGCTATGGCCGCCACTATGCTCACGTTGCGCACTAGGATGTCGCGGGAGCGCAGCACCTCGGCCACGATGAGCTCGGTGGACACCGCCACGCGCACCATGCCGCGGTAATAGGCGGGTTCCCGGCCCTGGCGGTAGAGTATGGGCTTATAGAAGATGTAGTCCTTGGGGCTGCCCTCGAGCGCCTTGGGGTCGAAGGGAGGCACGCTGGCCACCGAGGCGTCGGCTATGGCGGCCAGGCGCTGGTTAAGCTCGCGCTGGAGACCCACGGAGCTTGAGGACAGCTCGGCCACGCGTTCCTGGCTGGCCGCGTCCAGGCGGGTGGCTAGGCTCAAAGCCTCGTCCTGCAGGCGCTGCAGCTCTTCGGCTATGGCGCTTACCTCGGCCGCCGCCTTTTCGTCTATGGCCGCGGCTAAGCCGGGCAGCTGCGGCGACAGCTCGTCCTTGAGCGCCGACTCGCCGAGCCTGAGCTCGGAGCCGTCTATCTTATCGAGTATGTCCGGGTCGTTGCTGGCCCACACGATGTCGGGCTCGGTGCGGCGCGTGAGGCCGTAGCCGCTTATGCTCAGGTACAGAGCCTCGTCCAAGGCCTGGGCCTGGTTAGGCAGGGTGGCCAATTCCAGCTGATTGCGCACCGGCAGATAGGAGCGGCCGCCCTGGGCGGCGCTCTCGAGGAGCACCCTGACGCGCTGCTCCAGGCCCTTGGCCAGGATTTCGCTCTGGGACTGTATGGTCTGCAGCCCTATGGGTATGGATACGAGGGCCACCACGAAGAGCACGAGGAAGCTTATCGTGGATATGAACTTCGCCGTTAGGCCGCTACCCTTGCGTATGGCGGCCTTGACGGCGCGTTCCCGTTCTTGCGTTGGCATAGGCTTTCCTTCCAGGAGCGCCAAGGCGTCCAGGCGCAGCTCGGCGCCTTCCCGCACCACGATGGCCACCTGCCGCATGGACAGGATAATGCCGAGGAGGGGGAAGGCGAGGGCTAGTATCACAAAGAGCAGTGCTATGGTGAGCCGCGGCCGCGCGGCGTCTATGAAGGTCCAGGAGGGCTTCCAGGGCGCGCCGTAGTCGCCGAATTTAACCGTGCCCGAAACGTCTACGTTCAGGGTCGGGCCGGTGAAGAACCAGCGCCGCTGCGGGTGGTAAAGCCCCACGCGGTAGTCTCCCGCCGGCAGGTCGGCAGCCTCCGCGCCTTCTATGAGGCGGTCGGAGCGTATCGTAAACTCTTTGGCGGCCAGCTCGAATACGCGGTCGTAAGGCTCCTTGCCGTCCGCGTCTATGACCAGGCGGGTAATGGGGCCGTCCTCCAGGAAGCCGCGGCCCAGCACGCGCAGGCGCAGCGCGCCGAAATCGTCGCGGGCGGCTATAACGTCCGTTACCGCGGTAAAGGGTATGAATTTATCCGCGCGCAGCATGATGCGCGCGGCCTCGCCCATGTTGCCCGTGGCGTCTATGGCGGCCACGGAGAAGGCCCAGTAGCCGTCGTCTATGTTCGCGAAGTCCGCGTAGTCGTTCTGCGTGCGCAGCGTGGGCGCGGGATAGGCCGGCTTCTGCGCGCTCCAGAGCCGCTCCTC
>JBGSKZ010000235.1:0-1341 GCA_041741035.1 Treponematales bacterium | reverse complement strand
GGTAGAGCAGGGCCCCTATGGCCAGTCCCGCTATTATGCCGGCGGCGATAGCTATGGGAATGCCGGCCGCCTTCCACAGCAGATTCACCTGGCCGCCCGAATAGATGCCCACCAGCGCGCTATACGCCACGATGACCGTGACGTCGTCTATGCTCGCCGCGGCCAGCACCATCGTCGGTATGCCCTTGGCCGTGCCGCGCCGCTCCTGGATGAACTTAACCATCATGGGCACCACCACCGCCGGCGATACCGCGCCCAGTACGCAGCCTAAGATAGCGGACTCCATCACGGACAAGCCCAGCATGGACGGCCCGAGCGCCGTTACCGTGAGCGCTTCGAAGGCCGCGGGTATGAAGGATAAGAGAAGGGCCTGGGTTCCTACCTTGTTAAGGCTCTCCCGCGACAGTTCGAAGCCCGCGCGGAGGAGTATGACGATGAGGGCTATCATGCGCAGCTCCGCGCCTACGTCCATCAGGGCAGGGTCGATGAGGCCCAAAGCCGCCGGGCCCAGTAAGGCTCCCGCGATGAGCATGCCTATGAGCCCGGGCACGCGCAGGCGCTTGAAGGCCCAATCGGCTAGGAGGCAGAGTATGATAATTTCAGCGAGGCTTATGGCCATGGAGGCTCCCGCGCCTTAAGGCGGCGCAAACCGGCTTTACGTCGGGTATTAATCCCTGCGAGGAGAGGGACGCGTGTGCCATATCCAGAACTATGGTCGACCAGCCGTAATTGAGCGGGCAGGGCTTCCCATGTTTCGTGCCGCCGTTTCCGTTTTGGGGATTGAAAAATTCCTGGAAGCCGTGAAGAGCCGTCAGCTCGTTGCTTCGCTCGGCGATACGGCGCGCTTCATCGGCCATGCCATAGCGCGCTAGCCCTTGATGAATCAACCAGTTGACGGATAGCCAGACATTGCCGCGCCAGTATTCGTCGCCATCGAAGCTCGGATTCGTGGCGGGTACCGACGGAACCGGGAAGCCAGTACAGTAGCCTGAACTCGGGTCCGATAGTTCGGCTGCCAGGGCCTTGGCTTGCTCGTCGGAAAGGCAGCGGCCGAATAGGAGGATGAACTTGCCTGCGTGATCGACCTGGCTAGGTCTACCGTCGATGCCAATCAGATCATGCGCTTGTAGGATGCCATTAGCTTCGGTGATCATCTTCTCCTGAATCGCGCGCCGGGCAAGGCGCGCCCGCTGTTCGAGCTCGTCGGCTTCCCAGTATTCACCCAATTCCAGGGCGATCGATGAGAGCGCCTCGAGGTCGGCAGCGCGGATTGCGTTGAAGTCGACCGGCTTCGCGTAGAACCCGCCGGGTGCCCCGGCGAGCGCTGCCGCGTCGCAGCCA
>JBGSKZ010000234.1:0-1437 GCA_041741035.1 Treponematales bacterium | reverse complement strand
CCCAAGACAGGAACTCGGCCTGGGCCTCCAGCCCGACGCCTTGGCCGCCCTGCGCCTCGGCCGCGGCGCAGGGATGCTCCCGTTCAAGGTACTCTTCCGCCGCGGCCAGCCAGGCGCCGGAATTGGCTTTGCCCTTGGCGTCCAGGCCCCTGCCCGCCAGCAGTATGGGCTCTATGCTTCCGTGGAGGGCCGCAAGCTCCCGCCGGAGGGCCCCGTCCTGCGCCGATAGCCGCGAGGCTTCGTCGAAGGCGGCAAGGAGGCCGCCGCGGCCCTGGGCCAGTTCGCAGAGGGAATCCAGAGCCGGCTCGAAGCCGTTGGCGGCCAGGAAAGCGGCGACGAGGCTATCGTCCCGCTTAGCCAGCAGGTAGCGCAGGGCGAAGTCCCTGGTAGCCTCATTGGCCGCGGGCTCGTCTATGGCGAAGTCGGGGGCCACGCCCCAATGCGAACAGCCGTTTCGCGCTATCTCCGAGCAGAAGGAATCCAGGGTCGATACGCGGGACGCGGGGAAGGCGAGCAGGGCGCGCGCGAAGCCCTCGTCGTCGCTGGCGCAGCCGGCGAGCATATGGCGTATGCGCTCCTTCATTTCCGCCGCCGCCTTGTTGGTAAAGGTAAGGCAGAGTATGCGCTCGGGGCTTATGCCCCGCTTGACGAGCTGGAGGTAGCGCACGGACAGTACGCGGGTCTTGCCCGAGCCCGCGCCGGCGGCGACGACCGCGTTCCGGGTTTCGCGCACCGCGGGGAGCTGCCGTTCAGGGTCTAGCGTGCTTATCAGGTCGTCCCAGTTGCTCATGCGTACCTCAATGTACCGTATAGTGGACGCGGCAGAGCGGCCTGTAGTCGCAATCGCCGCATATTCGATCCTGGTCATCCTCGCGGGGCAGGTATACCTCGCCCCGGCGCAGCCGTCCCGCCGCCCTCGCGCAGGCGCTTTCCAGGGCCGCGAGGAGGACGGGCAAGCCCTCGAGCGGCACGGCCGCCTTGGCATCCTCGCCGAAGGCGCATAAGAGGCGTTTGCCCCCGCCGCTCGGCCCTTCTATAGACAGGTAGTAAGCGGCCTTCGGCTCATAGCCCGCCGCCTTGAGCAGATAGGCGTAGGCGGGCATCTGATAGCGCCCGAGCCTGCCCTCCTCATCGGGGGCTAGCTCCTTGGCTTTGGGCAGCGAGCGTTTCTTGAAGTCGATAATGACCGCGCCGCCTGCCTCGTTCCCGGCAGGGCCTTCGCCAGGCGCGCCTATACCGGCGGGGGGAGAGCAGACGAGGTCCATGCGCCCTATGAGCCTGGCGTCCCCCTCAGGCAGGGGCAGCTCGGCGTCCAGATTCGGTTTCTCCACCATCACCGGCACCAGCCCGTCCAATTCCGGAAGGAGCGCGTCGAGGGCGCGCTCAAGGTCGCGCAGGAAGGACGGGCGGCTCGCGCGCAGCAGCATGCCCGCGAAG
>JBGSKZ010000233.1:0-4260 GCA_041741035.1 Treponematales bacterium | reverse complement strand
CTCGATGGCCGCCACGATGCCGCCGGGCAGCTGGCCGGCCATCACGTACACGCGCTCGGCCAGGTAGGCGGCTTCCTCTATGGAATGGGTAACGATGAGCGCGCTAACGCCGTGGCGCTCCACGATGGATACGAGGCTATCCTGCAAAGCCTCGCGGGTGAGGGCGTCCAAGCTGGAAAAGGGCTCGTCCATGAGGAGCAGGTCGGGGCCGGCGGCCAAGGCCCGCGCTATGGCCAGCCGCTGTTTCATACCGCCCGATAGCTGGGCCGGATAATAGCGGCCGAAGCCGCTCAAGCCCAACTCCGCGAGCAGCGCCGAGGCGCGCGCTTTGCGATCTGCCCGGGGCACGCTGCGGAGCAGCAGCGGCAGCTCAGCATTGCCTTCCACGGTCTTCCAGGGCAGGAGGCCGTAGTCCTGGAAGATGACCGCCGTGGACAGGCGCTGCCCGGCCAGTTCCTCGCCGTCTATGCGTATGCTACCCGCGCTGGGGGCCACGAGGCCCGCGAGCGCCCGCACTATGCTTGTCTTGCCGCAGCCGGAAGGCCCCACGATAGCGCTTATGCCGCCCCGGCGGATTTCAAGGCTTACGTCGCGCACGGCCTCCACCATCGATCCGCCGGCCTTGTACGCTATCGAGAGGCCCTCGACCTTTACCATCCCCGTACGGCCCTGTCGTCGAGGAGATCCTTCGCTTCCAAGGCCGCGGTCAACAGGCCGTTGCCGCGCATCCAGGCGAGGGCCGCCTCTACGTTGGATATAGTGGGCAGCGCCGGTTTGCGATAGGTAACGAAAACATAGGCGTCGCGGGTTTCCGGAGGAAACTTCGCTTCCTGCACGAGGAAATCCCGGTAGGCGTCGGGATTCCCGTTGATCTTCTGCGCCGCCTGCCAATACGCCTTGTAGAGCTTCGTTATGGCGCCGGCCTTGGCGTCCAGGGCCTTCTTGCCGAAGAGGACGATGGCGGCGTCCAGCCCGTAGTCCTCGCAGGAAGCCACCAGCGCGCCGCCGCGCTGCTGGGCCACGGTAAGGAAAGGCTCGGGCAGGCCCGCGGCCGCTATCTGGCCGCCTACCAGCAGCTCCATGCGCACCGGTATCTTGGGCACGGCCGTGCGCTGTATATCGCCCCAGGCCATGCCCGCGCGCTGTACCGCCGTGTCCACGAGATATTGGATGATCGTATTGCTGGACAAGCCCACGGCCTTGCCCTTGAGCGCCGCGAGCTCGGCCGAGGAGCCCGGCGAGGCCACGATGCCGTAGCGGCCGTCGGTCACGCTCGTAACGCGCGCGTCGAAGCCGCCCTGTACGGCGAGCGCCGCCGCTATGAGGTCGGAAATGACGCCGTCCACGGCGCCCGCCTGAAAAGCCGCGTCGCGCTCAACCGGGCTCGTGAATTGCACGAGCTCGATGAGCGCTCCCTGGGCCTCGAAAAGCCCCTCGGCCTTGGCCACCATGAATGGCAGGGAGTCGCTGTCGGGCAGGATACCGAAGCGCAGCGGCTGCGGCGCTTCCTTGGCGCAGCCGCTGATCGCTAGCAAAGCGGAGAAGGCTAGGAACTTGAGTATGGGGACAACGCTGCGTGGATTGCTAAGCATGGAGTGAACCTTTCTAGGAAAAGCGGCAGTATGGTAGCGGCAGTATGGCGCGTCCGCCGATGCGTCCCCGCGCCTGCCGCCGCTGATGGCTCATCATAGCGCAAGAAGCCCGGCTCGTGAACATACCCGTGCCCGCTGCCGGACAGGCGGCTAGGCATAAATCGTAAAGACGAAGACTTTCTTGACGTCGGCTTGGCCTTGGCTAATACTTTTATCGACGAGTGTGATTCTGAAATAACGGAGATTCGCCATGCAAGACCCTATACTCACGAAGAGCATCGAGCTGGACGGCAACCGCCTGGTATGGCGGGAGCTCGGGCAGGGGGAGCCCCTGCTCCTCGTCCATGGCATTACCACCTGGTCCTTTATCTGGGAGGCTATGATGCCGGTCCTGGCCCGGCGCTACCGGGTGCTGGCGCTCGACCTCTTGGGCTGCGGCGATTCCTCCAAGCCCCTGGATCAGTCCTATGCCCTGAAAGACCACGCGTCGCGCATAAAGCGCTTTATAGACGCGCTCGGCCTGGGCCCTCTGCACTATGTCGGCCACGACCTGGGCGGCGGCATAGGGCAGATAATGGCCGTGCGCTATCCGGGCTTGTTCCTGGATCTGAGCCTCGTCAACAGCGTCGCCTACGATTTCTGGCCGGTGCAGCCCATCATCGCAATGCGTACGCCGATAGTGCGCGAGCTGGCCATGGCCTCGCTGGATATGGGTACCTTTAAGCTCATCATCAAGCGCGCCCTGTATCATAAGGAACTGCTCACCGACGAGCTGCTCCAGAAATTCCGCAAGCCCTTGAGCAGCGCCGAGGGGCGCAAGGCCTTCCTGCATTTCGCGCATTGCCTCAATAATCGCGACCTCGTTGAAATAGAGGACGAGCTGCGGACGCTCGCCACGCCCGTGCTCGTCGTCCGAGGCCAGGTGGATCCCTATCTGAGCGCGGCCATTTCCGAGCGGCTCGTGCGCGAGCTGCCCCATGCCCGTTTGTTGCTGGTGCCTACGGGCGGCCACTACCTCATGCTTGACGAGCCCGAGCTCTTGGCCAAGGAATTGCTCGCGTTCATCGGCGAAGCCCGTGCCTGAAGAATCGGGCCCCGCAGTAGATATAGAGGAGAAACTCCGCCTGCTCATGGCCGAGAACGATATGCTCGCCGAGCGGGCGGAGGACTCGCTGCTCCTTGGCTTGATAAGCGAAAAGGTGGCGCTCTGCGAGGACGCGGAACGGCTGGACGGCATAGCCTTGGAACAGGCTACCGTGCTCAAGGATTTGTCCGCGGGCCTTTGCCTCGAGCTACGGCCGGATGGCGCGGCCGTCGCCGATACCTTCGTTATGTACAGCTCGGTGGATTTGCGCGGCACGAGACTTAAAGCAGACGCCGAATTGAAGGCAGCGCTGGAAGGCGGCGAGGCCTTGCGGGCCGCCGGCTGCGCCGACGATGGGTTTTTCCGCGCCTTGGGCAGGGTCCTACCCCTGCGCATAGGCGCCTGGCTGGCCCTGGCGGCCGGCCGCCGGAATGGGCACGAGTGCCTGTACTTGTTCGCCGACGAGGAAGGCAATCCCCGGCTTGGCGTGGTCGGCTCGATGCTCCGCCGCGTCATCGACCTCGTGATAGCGCGCCGCGAGAACCTGGAACTCGTCGCGCAGCTCCGCGGGCTCAACGCCTCGCTCGATAGCCTCGTAGAGGCGCGCACCGCGGAGCTCCAGGCGGCGAACGCCACCCTGCAGGCGGAGATAGCCGTACGCCTGCATACGGAGGAAAAACTGCGCGCCTCGCTGAATGAGAAGACCGTGCTCCTTAAGGAAGTACATCATAGGGTAAAGAATAACCTGCAGATCGTGACCAGCCTCCTTAATCTGCAGGCCAACGAGCTAAGCGACGGAATCCTGCGGGATAAATTCTCGGAGAGCCAGGATCGCGGCCATGCCATGGCCTTGGTGCATGAGCGGCTCTACCTGTCCGAGGACATGAGCGCGATCGACTTCGGCGATTACCTTAAGGAACTGAGCGAGCGCCTGCAGCAGGTTTACGATAAGCCCGGGGTGGCCGCCGCGGTGGAGGCGGGAAACGTGTGCCTGAGCCTCGAGCAGTCCATACCCTGCGGGCTCCTGGCCAACGAGCTTATATCCAACGCGTTCAAGCACGCCTTCGCCGGCAGGGATAGCGGCACGCTGCTGATCAGGCTTGCCGATCAGGGCGACGATACCATAGTGCTTGAGGTCCAGGATGACGGCGTGGGGCTGCCGGAGGCCTCTTGCCTGGCAAATCGAAATTCCATAGGGCTCACGCTCGTCTATATGCTGGCAGATCAGCTTGGCGGCGCCGTGCGCCGCGACGACGGCCCGGGTTGCCATTTTATCGTACGTTTTCCGCGCCGCAAGCCCGCCGCCCTCTGCCCCTAGCCTTGCCAGCGCTTGAACAAAGCGTGCTCCACGCCCAAGCGATCCAGCGCCTTGCCCACGATATGGTCGACCAGTTCCTCTATGGAAGCCGGCTTATGATAGAAGCCCGGCGAAGCGGGCAGTATGGCCGCGCCGGCCTCGGCCAGGGCCAGGAGGTTCTTAAGGTCGGGGATGGAAAGCGGCGCCTCGCGGGGCAGGACGACTAGGGGCCAGCCTTCCTTGAGGGCCACGGCCCCGGCGCGCTGGGCGAGGGTGCGCGCGTTGCC
>JBGSKZ010000232.1:0-7729 GCA_041741035.1 Treponematales bacterium | reverse complement strand
CCGGGCGCCGAGGGCGGGCGTCTATGCACGCTTTTTCCCATACTCGAGCGAGGCCTTGATGAAGGCGGAAAAAAGCGGGTGCGGCGCCACGGGGCGCGACTTGAACTCGGGGTGGAACTGCACGCCCACGCCCCAGCCATGCTCGGGCCACTCGAGGCATTCGACGAGTTCGCCGTCCGGCGTAAGCCCGGCTATCAGCATGCCGGACTTTTCATACTCGGCCCTATAGACGTTAGAGAATTCATAGCGATGCCGGTGCCGCTCGGATACCACCGTGGAGCCGTAGGCGAGGGCGGGCTTGGAGCCCTCCTTGAAGTGGGTGTCATTGCGTCCCAGCCTCATGGTGCCGCCGAAATTCTTCACGTCCACCTGGTCTTCAAGCAGGCTTACGACCGCGTGCGCGCTATCCTGGTTGAATTCCGCCGAGTCGGCGTCGCTCCAGCCCAGCACGTTCCTGCCCCACTCTATGGCCATGATCTGCATACCCAGGCATATGCCGAAATAAGGCATCTTGTGCTCGCGGGCCCAGCGGGCGGCCGCAACCATGCCGTTGATGCCGCGCTGGCCGAAGCCCCCGGGCACGAGGATACCGTCTACGCCGGCGAGCAACTGGGCATGGTCGACGCCCGGCTCCTCGAAGCGGCTGGAGTCTATGCGCACGAGCTCCACGCCCGCGTCGTTGGCTATGCCGCCATGGCATAGCGCCTCCCATACGGACTTATACGCGTCGTGCAAGTCCATGTATTTGCCTATCACGCCTATGCGCGTCTGCCGCTTGGGCTCGCGTATGCGCCGCACCACGTCGCGCCAGGCGCGCAGGTCGGCGTGGCGGCTCTCCACGTTCATCTTCTTGAGGAGGAATTGGTCGAGGCCCTGCTCGCTGAACACCAGGGGTATTTCGTATATCGTCGTGCTCACGTCGTGGGCCGACACGACGCCTTCGAATTCCACGTTGGTAAAGGCGGCGAGCTTGCGCTTCAGGGACTCGTCGAGCGCTTTCTCGGAGCGGCACACCAGTATGTCGGGCTGTATGCCCACTTCCTGGAGCTCCTTGACCGAGTGCTGGCTGGGCTTGGTCTTGAGCTCGCCGCCGGCCACCTCGGGCACCAGGGTCACGTGCACGCTGATGGCGTTGGTCCGGCCCTGCTCGTGGATGATCTGCCTGGCGGCCTCGAGGAAGGGTATGCTCTCCATGTCGCCCACGGTGCCGCCTATCTCCACGATGGTGATATCGACATCGGGCTCCTTGCCTATGGCGAGCACGCGCGCCTTGATCTCATCGGTGATATGGGGCACCACCTGAACCGTGCGTCCCAGGAAGCGGCCTTCGCGCTCCTTGTTGATAACGTCGCGGTATACCTGTCCCGTCGTTATGGAGTTGGCGCGGGAAATAGGCGCGTTGGTAAAGCGGGCGTAGTTGCCCAGGTCAAGGTCCGTTTCGGCGCCGTCGTCGGTAACGTACACTTCACCGTGCTGGTAGGGATTCATCGTACCCGCGTCCACGTTGAGGTAGGGGTCGATCTTCATCATGCGGACCGATAGTCCGCGGGCCTCGAGCAGGGTGCCTATTGAAGAGGCCGTTATGCCTTTTCCAAGGGAGGAACACACGCCGCCGGTCACGAAGATAAGCTTCTTCATGGAAGTCCATTATCCGCCGCCGAGGGCCTGCGGGTCAAGCGGCAGCTCGCGTTCGGCGGGCCCGGAATAGCCCGGGCCGGCCGGGCCACTTAATTTTCCGCCCGCCCTGTGCTACCATGGCTCGATGCAGTACGAGATACGCAAGTCCGTCGATAAGAACAACGCGTACTACCTGGTGCGCTGGTCGCCCATAGTCAAGGCCGATAAATACGTCATTAACGGATCCGTGCCCGCCATGGGCGGCATAGCCGAGCTCTATTTCAAGGATGACCATGGCAAGCTGAACCTTTACATGCTAGCCCGCTCCTATTACGGGGGCCTACGCGCCACCCTGCGCGCGGCCACGGATCCCATAGAAGAGAAGGACGAGCGCCGCAGGGCGGTACTGCTCGCGCATGAGGACCAAATATATTACCGTTACTCCCTCGTGGAGTCCCAGGACGATATGAGCGACGTAATGTTCTTCTTTCTAAGCACCCACGCGCCTTCGCTGCCCCCGCCCGAGCATTCCAAGCGCTACGACAAGATCTTCGTCCAGGAAATTGACGCGGGCAAGCTTACGACGATATAGCCCATAAAGTCCTCAAATTTAGCCGCAAAGAGCCGATACCTAGAAGGACGGAGGCTCGAGAATGCTTAGAGGATGGTATACGGGCGCCAGCGGCATGGCCGCCCAGCAGGTACGGCTCGACACCGTGGCGAATAACCTCGCGAACGTGGACACCGACGGCTATAAGCGCGAAGTGGCCGTGAGCAAGGCCTTCGCCCAGCTCCTCCTCCGCCGCATGAACGACGACGGCGTATACCTCCACGCCTTCGGCTCGGGCGATATGGCGCCGGTAATAGGGAAATTAGGCACCGGCGTGGAATCCAACGAGATCTTCACCGAGCTTGAGCAAGGCGCGCTTAAGATTACCGAGAGCGATTTCGATATAGCCCTGGACGGCAAGGGCTGGCTATCCGTGCAGACCCCGTACGGCGAGCGCTACACCCGGAACGGCTCCTTTATACTGGGCAAGGAAGGCTACCTCGAGACCAAAGAGGGCTATCCCCTGCTCGGCGAGAACGGCCCCATACAGGTGAAGGCCAATAACTTTCAGATAGACAAGCAGGGCCGCGTGTGGATAAACGCCGAGTACGCGGACGACCCCGAGCAGCTCATAGGCCGCGAACAGAACGAGTGGAACGACCCGGTCCTGCTCGACACCCTGAAAGTGGTGGATTTCGAGCTGGACCGCTTCATAGCAAAGCAGGGCTCGAGCCTCTGGAAGGACACCGAGCTGTCCGGCCCCGCCCGCGTCATGCAAGCCCCGGACAAGCCCGTGGTCATGCAGGGCTTCACCGAGGCGTCCAACGTGAACGTGGTGGCGGAAATGGTGAAGATGATAGAAGTGAATCGGGCCTACGAGGCCAATCAGAAGACTATACAGAGCCAGGACTCGTCCCTTGGCAAGCTCATCAACGAAGTAGTAAGGCTTTAAGGGAGCATAGAACATGGTACGAAGCTTATGGACCGCCGCGAGCGGCATGATCGGCCAGCAGGCCAGCATCGACACGATATCGAATAACCTCGCCAACGTGAACACCTCGGGCTATAAGCGCATGCGCGCCGATTTCGAGGACCTGATATACCAGACCGTACGCGTAGCGGGCACCCCCGCCACCGAGGATACCGTCGTGCCGGTACCGGTGCAGATGGGCCACGGCGTCAAGCTGGCGGCCACCCAGCGCCAGTTCACCCAGGGCAACCTCCAGAACACCGAGAACGTGTCTGACATAGCCATTATGGGCGACGGCTTCTTCAGGATCATGCTCTACGACGGCAGTTACGGCTACACCAGGGACGGCGCCTTCAAGATTGACTCAAACGGGCAATTTGTTACTTCAAACGGTTACAAGCTCATGCCCGAAGTGATACTTCCCGAGAACTTCATACCCGAGACCCTCAGCATCAGCCAGGACGGCCGTATAAACGTGAAGGTGCCCGGCCTCGACGATCCCGTGGACGTGGGTAGGCTCGAGCTCTACCGCTTTCCCAACCCCGTGGGCCTCACCGCGATAGGAGAAAACCTGTTTAAGCTTACCAACGCCTCCGGCGACCCCCTGCCCGGCAGGCCGGGCTTCGACGGCATGGGCAAGACCATACACCGCTTCCTGGAAATGTCGAACGTGTCGGTGGTGCGCGAAATGGTGAACATGATCACCGCGCAGCGCGCCTACGAATTCAACTCCAAGGCGATACAGACGAGCGATAACATGCTCGGCACCGCCACGAACCTCAAGCGCTAAAGGCGCTAAGCTGCGGGAGATAATGCGATGACCGTCGATACGAGCGGAGCGCTGGCCTACCAGTACAAGCCCATAACCGTGCCGCAGAGCCTGCAGGGCTCGGGCGCGAAAGTGCAGCACCCGCGCGACATAGACCGCACGAGCAAACTCTACGAGCAGTGCCAGGAATTCGAATCCCTCTTCGTGCAGTTGATGGTTAAAGAGATGCGCGCAACGGTAAACAAGAGCGAACTCTTAAACGGCGGCTACGCCGAGGAGATATTCGAAGACATGCTCTACGAGGAGCGCTCCAAGTCCATGACCAAAAGCGCCGGTTTCGGCCTCTCCGACCAAATCTACCTCGAGCTGCTCCGCGGCCAAAATACGCTCTAAGCCCGGCGAGCGCCTCCGACTCCCGACTCCCGACTCCCGACTCCCGACTCCCTGCCCTCGGAGCCCAGCCCTCCGGCTACCGCCGACTGCTCCCGGCGCCCGGCCGAGGGCGCCCGGCCGAGAGCCCTGCTTGCCTCTAGGGCCGATACTTGGTAGTATTAGAAAATAAGGAGCCCGCCATGAAACGACTATTCCTCGCCTTAAGCGCGTTTGCCATACTGAGTCTGTTCGCCTCCTGCGTAAGCACCGAGGCCCAAGCCGTCGAAGAAACGGAGCTCGTGGAAGAAGCCGACGCCACCTCCGCGGCTACGGACGCCACCTCGGGAGCTACCGAAGCTAGCGGCGAATACTAAGTCGTAAAGCCTCTATGGCCGCCGTGGATTTATCGAATTCGCCGCCCAGCCTTGACGCGCCGCTAAGCGTTACGGCCCAATCCTCCTCGTTCCTGTAGCCGCCCATGCCCAGCCAGCGCTCCAGTTCGGGGTACGCGATAAAATCGCGGAATTTACCCTGGGCGCGCCAATTCTGTATCAGGCCCTCGATGAAGTAGACGCCCGGCTCCACGGTAAGAACCATGCCGGGCTTTAGCGCCTTCGCCATGCGCAGGCTCTTAAGGCCGAACTGCCCGCTGCGCGACAGGGAGCCGTAACCCACGCGGTCTTCTCCCAAGTTCTCCATGTCGTGCACGTCGAGGCCCATCTGGTGTCCCACGCCGTGCGGGAAGAACAGCGCGTGGGCGCCCTCAGCCACGGCTTCTTCCATATCCCCGCGCATAAGCCCCAGGTCCCGCAGGCCTAGGGCTATGGCCTTGGCCGCCGCGAAGTGGGCGTCCCGGTAGGGCTTGCCTGGCTTCAGGGCGGACACGGCGGCTTCTCCCGCTTTCAGCACGAGCCCGTATAGGGCAGCCTGCCTCTGATCGAAGCTTCCGCTTATGGGGAAGGTGGTCGTAAGGTCGCCGGCGTAGCCTTCCGGCGTCTCGGCGCCCGCGTCGAGCAGGAAGAGCCCCCCTTCGGCCAAGCGGGCGTCGTACGCGTGGTTATGCAGCACCGCGCCCCTGGTAGTGGCTATGGGCTGAAAGGAGGTATCGCCTCCGCCGGCGAGCGCCTTCTCAGTCGCTAAGGCCATAAGCGCCGCCTCGCTCATGCCCGGCCTGGCCGCGGCTAAAACCGCCTTATGCATGGCTATCGATATGTCCACGGCCCGGCCGATTTCTTGGAGTTCCAGGGGGCTTTTTATTTCCCGCAGGGCTATTACGGCCTCGATCAAGGCCGACGAAGCTCCGCTATCGACGCCGCCGGGAGCGAGGCCAAGGAATTCGGCCAGCTCCAGGCGCGTATCCGCGCGATAGGGCGGCAGGTACAAAAGCGGCGCCTTGCCCGCCGCATAGGAGCGCAGGTCAGCCGCGATACGCGCGCTGGGAGCGGCCGCGTCCATGCCGGCCAGCCCTAGCCAATCGGAGGGGCTGGGCCTGGGTCCCGTCCACACCAGGGTATCCTCGCCGAGCTCGTCCGCGTACAGCGTAGCGCGGCCGGTTCCCAGCTCGATTACGGCCCACAGCCCCGGCTCGGCTATGCCGAAGAAGTAGAGGAAGCTCGAGTCCTGGCGGAAGCGGCTGCAATTATCCGGATAATTGATAGGAGCTTCGCGGTTGCCCGGGAACAGGGCATAGCCGCCCGTTTTGCCTTGGGTGCCGAGCGCGGCGAGCAGGTCCGCGCGGCGGGCCTTATAAACGTCTGGCTTGAACATAGGGCAGAGCATAGCCCCGCCCGCCCGCAACCGTCAACGTTTGTTTAAGCCGCATTGCCCATCGCGCCGCGGCTCAGTACCTTATGCGACTACGGGGAGCGATACGGAAAGGCAGGGCATGAGCATACTAAATCCTACGCTATTCCAGGGAGCCAGGCGAAAGCGCTCCTATTTTGAAGGTTGGTACTTCAAGCAGGTATCGCCCGACGGCAAAGCCTGGTCTTTCATACCCGGCGTGTCCATAAACGCGGACGGCTCGGTCAAGCGCAGTTTTATCCAGGCTATAGACGGCATCAGCGGCTCTACGCGCTGGTACGATTTCCCCTTCGAAGCCTTTCGCTGGCATCCGAGGAAGCTCGATATACACGTGGGGAACAACCGCTTCAGCCCCGAAGGCGTTGATTTATCCCTGGACGGGCCGGACGGGGCCTTGTCCGCGAGGCTCGAATACGGACCGCTCACGCCTTACCCCGGGCGCCCGTGGAATCCCGGCGTCATGGGACCGTATAGCTTCGTCCCTTTTATGGAGTGCAATCACGGCCTCGTCTCCTTAGACCATAGCGTGAGCGGCCATGTGCTGGCGGACGGAAAGCGGCTTTCCATGGATGGGGGGCGCGGCTATATAGAAAAAGACTGGGGCCAGTCCATGCCTTCCGCCTGGATATGGGCCCAATCCAACGCCTTCGGCCAAAGCGGAGCGTCCCTGATGTTCTCCCTGGCCAATATACCCTGGCTAGGCGCGAGCTTTCCCGGCTTTCTCTGCGCCATGAGCCTGCCCGGCCATGCCCCGCCGGTAAAGATCTGGGCTAGCTGGAACGGCTCGCGCATAACGCGCGCCCAATCGAGCGACAAGGAAATACGGGTCGCCATAGCGCGCAAGGGCGAAAGGCTGGAGCTTACGCTTTCCAGGGGCAGGGGCGGCCTCCTCCTTGCGCCCGTGTCGGGTTCCATGGAAAGGCGCATAGCCGAATCCGTGGACGCCACCATGGGCGCGCGGCTTACGGATGGCGGCGCCGAGCTTTTCAACGCCAGCGCCCAGCCGGCGGGACTCGAGACCGTAGGATCCATGGAAAGCCTGGGCGTATCATGCTTGTAAAGGCGGCGGAGGAGCGGTATCGTTCAAGCATGGAAATAAACCTGCAAACCCTTCACGCGCGTCGTTCGGTCAGGAGCTATCTGCCGGAACCCCTTGGCGCCGATACCTTGGCTGCCCTTTCGGCCCTGCTGCGGGACCTGGGGCCCTGCCCCTTCGGCACCCGCCCCCGTTTCGCCTTAAGCGGCAAGGAAATCGAGGCCGACAAGGCCAAAGGGGCCATAGGCACTTATGGCGTGATCAAAGGAGCGCCCGCCTATATCGTGGGCTGTGTCCGCCCCGAGCCCTGGGCCTTCGTCGACTATGGCTACGCCATGGAAGGATTGATACTTGGCGCCACGGCCCTGGGTCTGGGAAGCTGCTGGCTGGGCGGCATCTTCAGCCGTGGCGCGGCGGGCAAAGCCTTGGGCTTGGCGGAGGGAGAAGTAGTGCCCGCCATAAGCCCCGTCGGCCTCGCCTCCGAGCGGCAAAGCCTGGCCGACCGGATAATTCGCGGTTCAGCAGGCTCCGCGCGGCGCAAGCCCTGGAGCGAGCTCTTCTTCGCCGAAGGCTGGAACGGAACTCTGTCCGCGGAGGACGCGGGACCGTGGG
>JBGSKZ010000231.1:0-5119 GCA_041741035.1 Treponematales bacterium | reverse complement strand
AATTATGATTGCTGAGCAGTTTTAAGAAGACTAGTTGTCAATCCTGATGGCGGGCGTTATACTTGTCATACAGGAGGGTTGCTATCATGCTTGCTGTGCGTCTTGATTTGGATACAGAAAACCGCCTCGCCCATCTTGCCAGGGAGACTGGACGGAGCAAGAGTTATTATGTGAAGCGGGCTATAGAGGATTTTCTTGAGGACAGGGAAGACTATCTCTTGGCACTCTCGGTTCTTGAACGCAACGAGCCTCGGACCTCCTTAGAAGAAGTGAGAAAAGAACTTGGCTTGGAGCGTTGAACTTACGGTGACTGCCCGAAAGCAACTCCGGAAGCTTGATAGAACTTGGCAGGCCAATATCCTCAACTACCTGGAAGATGAAATCGCTCCGCTGGAAAACCCGCGAATAAAAGGGAAAGCGCTTGTTGGTGACAAGAAGGGTTTGTGTCGTTTCCGGGTAGGAGATTACAGGGTCCTCTGCCAACTCCTTGATCAAGAATTAGTAATCGTGGCCGTGACGATCGGGCATCGGAAGGATGTGTATGAGGAATAGGGACTATTCCGATTCTGCTGCCTTTAGGTACATATCGATATTCTTGGGGTAACGCAATCGCCTCTGGTATTGACGGGTATGATGCGGGCGCTGAAATACGATTCACGGATAGGGGGCTCGATTCCTCTGGCTTATACTACTTCAACGATCGCTGGCATGATGCCGCGCCGCTTTCAGCGGCGTATTTAACCATCCCTTGCATCAGGACTCCGAAGGAGTCCCTGATCCTGAACTAGGCAGATTCACCACCGAGGACCTGAATAAGGACGGTGGGGGTAGGATAAAATATCCTTCGCACATTTAGCGGTCATTGAAAAAGGTATTTCTACACTAGGGCTGACACTTATATGGTTTGGTTGAGTAAGCATAAACTGCGAACCTGGAGGACGCTCTTAGCGAGGAACGCTACCAGGTATCTGTAGTAAATGGGTCGAATGACTGTGCCAAAAAGAGTGCCAAAGATTTTCTAGCTCACTCAATATTCATCGATATCGTTCTGTGATAGTCCATACATCTCGCCTCGCGCGCTTCTAGCCTGCTGTCCGTCATCGGCCGCCGGATCGTACACGCTTACCCTGTTCCGTCCCTGCGCCTTGGAGCGGTACATAGCGGCGTCGGCGCAGCGCGCTAGGTCCAGCTCTTCCTCTCCATCGTCGGGGAAGAGGGCTACGCCCAGGCTTGCCGATATTTTGATCATCTCACCCGCGATATCGAAGGGCTGCTCGAGCGCGGCGCGAAGCTTGTCTGCGGTATTAAACGCGGCCTCCCTGTCCTCTACGCCGGGAAAGAATGCCACGAATTCATCGCCGCCTATCCTCCCTATGGTATCGGAATTCCGTATAGCCCTTCTCATCCGCGCCGCCGCCTCTTTAAGAAGGCTATCGCCTACCGCGTGGCCGAGTCCATCGTTTATCTCTTTGAACCTATCCAGGTCTACGAACGCGAAGGCCAGCCTAATACGCTCGCGGCGGCATGACGCTAGGGCCTGTTCCAGCCTGTCGGTGAAGAGAGCGCGGTTTGGCAACCCGGTTAGCCCATCGTGCTGCGCCATATGGCGGAAGCGGCGCTCGCGCTCCTCAAGCTCAAGGCCGGCGAGCTTTAAGTCAGTGATATCCGTGGTAACGCCGAGTATGGCCTCGCCCTTGGCTCCGGGTTGACGATAGGGAACCTTAATGGTCTGGAACCAGCCGGGACTGCCGTCCACGCGCCTGCCAGGGTGTTCGTCGATCTGAATCGCCTTGCCGCTGTCCATGACTTTGCGATCCTGCTCGATATAAGCCGCGCGTTCAGCCTCAGTCGCATGGCAGTCAAGGTCGGTAAGCCCCTCGACGGCTTCAGGCTCAACGCCGAAGGCCGTAGCCATCCAACGATTTGCCAGAAGATAGCGGCCATTATAGTCCTTGGCAAAAATGAAGGCCGGCACGGTGTCTATAATGAGGCGCAAATGCTTCATATGGCGTTGCAGGCTGAGGTTCCTGGCAGTCCAGGCCAAAGATAGAAAGAAGAGCGCCCCGAGCGTCCAGAAGAAAGGCCGGCGATCCAGGGTCGTACGGGCCTCTATCGCTATATGGGAATTAATGATGGCCTGCACTTCCTGAGGCGATATACTCCTGACGCCGCGGTTCAGGATATCCCTAAGGAGAGTTTCGTCTTTTGCAACGCCGATGCGAAATTCGTTTGAAAATTCCGGTAGTTGGCCGGATATGCGAAGGTTGAAATGGCCTTCCTTCCTGATCACGTAGGCGGCCATGGTCAACGAGCGAAGGGTCATGTCCGCCTTGCCGTCCTCGACCAACTTTAACGCTTCAAGTTCCGATTCGACGACGAGGATTTGGAGGTTCGGGTAGCGCGATCGTATAATCTCCTCGAGAGAAGTGCCCGAGGGGAAAACGATAGTCTTTTCGGCAAGCCCGGCGGGGTCGGCAATGAATTCATGGTCGGCCCGCGTGATGAAGACGTTCGGATCGGAGAAATACGGATCGCTGAAGGCCAGCCATTCCCCGCGCTCGGGCGTCTCATTCAGGAAGGCTAACAAAAGGCAGTCGCCGGCGCGCGACGCTGCCAGGCTTTCGCTCCAGTTTTTGGTGCGTAGCAGTTCGAGCTCGACTCCCGCGCGGGCGGCTATGAGCCGGAGTAATTCCGCCGCTATACCCGTGTACGCGCCGGCTGAATCGACCTTCTCATAAGGTTCCCAGTCGTTGTCCACGCAGAACTTGATAGGGCTAAGCCTCTCAAGGTATACCCGCTCTTCCAGGCTCAGGACAGGAGGCGCTACTGGAAAATCCAAGGGTATCCTGGGGGCGGTGAGGGGTTTGCCAAGGAGGGCATACAGGGTCAGGCCGATCGCAAGGGAAATAGCTATGAGAAGTATCGCGAAGGACCCATGCATTCGAGGCGATTTGTGCGGATGGGGACGATCAAGAGGAACGCTGGCTTGGTACACCTAACAAAGTCTAGTGGGGCCGCTATGCGCGGTCAATGCCGCCGGCGTGGACTAGCGCGACGAGTGACAGGAGACCAAGTCCAGGAGGGCCTATTTTTACATCCTTTTTATAAAAGGATTTAATTAGTTTAAAATAGAAGCGCTACCGTACAAACGGCGTGTTTCATCTCAGGGTGTACTCTAAGTGTACAAAAAGAGTAGAAATGCGACCATGTACATCGTCGGCCATCAATAGAGTGGAGATAGCTGTTTGTATTATCCGAGCGGCGCGGCCTTTCAGTCTAGGGGAAGTACCTGAGAGGGATATCGATATATGAAGGTAATGCATGGTTGATTGTGCAGGGCTCTTCCCTAGTTGTGTCGTTATCCGTCCCTATGTTGGATCTGTGGAAACTACGACAAGCCATGCCCTATAGCCGACGCGACCTGTCTCCATGGCACCAGGCTCAGGCCCTTCCAGTGCAGGGCTCTCTCTCCCGCGTAAACCACGCTGCAGTCCTCCGCCTTCGAGCCCGAATAGCGCATCCAGGTTTCCAGCCCCGCGGCGTGCTCCGAAGTGAAGGTCTTACCGGACTTTACCTCGATTGCTTTCAGTTTCTGCCCTTCCTCGAAGAGGATGTCGATCTCGGTACCTACGTTGTCGCGCCAGAAAAACAGGTCCGGATCGAGGCCCCTTGAGCAACGCGCCTTAAGGAGTTCCGCCACGACGAAAGATTCAAAGAGATTGCCCCGGTTGGGATGGACGAATAGTTCTTCGGCAGATTTGATGCCGAGGAGCCTTGCGGCGAGTCCCGGATCAATAAAGTAAAGCTTGGGGCTTTTAACGATGCGCTTTCCGAAATTCCGGTGATAGGGCCTGAGCAGATAAATAATGCCGCTTGTCTCGAGTACCGAGAGCCAGGCCCGCGCTGTGTTGTGGGATAATCCGCAGTCGAGGGCGAGAGCGCTCAGATTGAGAAGTTGGCCGACCCGACTAGCGCACATCTTAATAAAAGTTTGGAATTGGCCGAGATCCTTTACGTTGATTATGGACCGCACATCACGCTCTACATAGGAGGCGATATAGTTCGTGTACCAGTCATAGGGGCTCACTTCTCGGTCATAGAGGGGAGGGTAGAATCCTTTGACTATGGCCATAAATGGATCGGGTGGAAGCTTACCCGCGTCTTCGAGTTCCGCTACCAAGAATGGAAGGAGCGTGAGGAAGGCGGCGCGACCTGCAAGGGACTCAGTGACCCCCGCAAGGAGCCTGAACTGCTGTGAGCCAGTTACGATATATTTCCCCGGCCAGGGATCGGCATCCACTGCGGTCTTAAGGTAGGTAAACAAAGACGGCACCGCCTGTGCTTCGTCCAGGATAAGGCCATCGCGGTAGGTATCTAGGAGGCCGCGAGGATCCTCTTTCACAAGCCGGGCGATGTCCGGGTCATCAAGCGATAAGTATGGCTTGTCTGGAAAGCAGGCTTTGGCCAGCGTTGTCTTACCCGACTGCCGGGGACCAGTGATGCAGAGTACCGGAAAGCCCTTCTTGAGTCGCTTGATGGTCTCTGCCGCTTTTCTCGGAATCATCATACAAGTATAGTCCACCTTTACAATTTGTCAATTGAAATGCCATATTGTAAAGAGCCGGATTGGCCACTATCCCTCTGGATTCGTCCATGGAAAGGCTGGGCAAATATTCTCACTGGTACTACAGCGAATAAATTAAGATGTCGCCGAGTGGCCTGAGCCCTGTTCAGAACCGATTGAGTCTTAGGATTGTAGACTAGTTGTTCAGGATAATGTCCGCAGCTCATGAACCGGCAATTAGTTCCCCGAAGCTTGTGTCTGTGCTTCCGAGGACGCTGGCCCTAGCGGTATAGCCAAGCGGCTTACGCTAGGGGAAGCCGCGTTTCGCACCGAGCAACAAGCTTTGGGGAACTAATTATGCCTCAATAGCCGCCCGTGGATACGTAGCGCTCGAACTGGTTGATCATGAAGGCCTGGTCCTCGATGGTGGTCTTTACCAGGTCGCCCATGGATACCATGCCAATCAGTTTTTTGTTTTTATCCAGAACCGGCAAATGCCTGAAGCGGTGCTGGGACATGAGGGCTATGCAGGAATCGATGGACGCGTCTAGGTCG
>JBGSKZ010000230.1:0-1015 GCA_041741035.1 Treponematales bacterium | reverse complement strand
GCGGCCTCGTCGCGCCGGCCCTTACCGAGGCGCCCCAGCGTAATGGAGCTGAAAAAGAAAGCGCCCAGGAGGACGAAGGCGGGCAGGCCCGCTCCGGCCAGTATGCCCGTGCCCACCGCCATGCCGGTTATGGCTCCGCCGGCGTCCACGCCGCCTACGCGCCAGCCGGCGAAGGCAAAGAGGGCGTTAGCACCCGCGGCTATCAGGAAGGGCGAGAGGCCGGGACCCGCGGCCACGTACTGGTAGAAGAAGGCGCTCAGTATGGGAACGGTTATATTGTCGACGCCGAAGGGCGTAAGGAGTTCCACCAGGGTGGCGAATACTGCGGTGGCCGCCGCCCGCATAAGGTGGGCTCCCAGGCCGGCCGCGGGATCGAAGGCCAAGCCCATGGCAAAGGTAACGGCGAAGCTCGCGCCGAACATGGCCGCGGCTCCCACGGCGCTCTTCACCGAGCCGAAAATACGGGCATTGGCGCGGCCGAAGCGCTCGCCCAAGAGGGCGGCCAGGCCGTCGCCCCAGCCCATGATCAGTATGCCTATGCCGCCCACCCAGAGCGGCATGAACCTGGCATAGCAGGCAAGCACCAAAACGAGGAGCGAAATAGGAAAGTACACCGTGCCGTAATTCCTGCTCGGCCGCGGGTCTTCCATAGCTTTGAAGAGGCGCAGCCGCAGCGACAGGGCATTGAGGACTATGAAGCTCACTGGCCCTATGAGCGCTATCCAGAGCGTATCCATCGTGGCCATCATGAGGAGCCACCAGTGGGCCACGCTTATGTGCACGATCTTGCGCGAGGCGGAGGGCCGTATCCTGCCGGCCTTAAGCAGGGCGGAGGCCAGCGCTATAACGAGGAATATGCCCGCATAGCTTAAGCCTAATCCCGCCAGGTTCCTCGCGCTCATGTACTTTTACTTCTTGCCCTTGAGCAGCTCTGCGAAGGGGTTGTAGGTCGTGCCGTCGTCGTCCTTCTCGATCTTACCGCCGCTGCGCTGGTTATCCCGATCGCCGGAAGGCC
>JBGSKZ010000229.1:0-1786 GCA_041741035.1 Treponematales bacterium | reverse complement strand
TCTCCATTGTCAAGGTTTTTCTAGTTCCCCGAAGCTTATGTCGGCCCATGAAGCCATATTTCCACTGGCGCCGTTTCGAATTGATGCGCGCAACCTACCACTACACTTAACCACTAGCCACAAGCTTCGGGGAACAAACTTGGTAGCGTACAATATCTTTCGCACATTTAGCGGTCATTGAAAAAGGCGTCCTCATCTGGTTTAGTTGAGTAACCACAAACAACGAACCTGAAGGAGGACGCCATGAGCGACGAACGCTCACAGGGAAGGATTATAAGCATCGACGAGGGTCTCGTGAAGAGCCAACTCGGAGATGTCGTAAGGGAAACAGTTGAGCAGACGCTTAACAAGATGCTTGACGCAGAGGCAGATGAGCTATGCGGTGCACAGCGCTATGTACGGAGCCCGGATCGCATCGATACCCGGGCTGGCCACTACGAACGTACGCTCGATACCAAAGCCGGAAGGGTTAAGCTCAAGGTGCCTAAGTTGAGAATGATACCATTCGAGAGCGCCATCATCGATCGCTATCGCCGGCGCGAAAGCTCGGTAGAGGAAGCGCTCATGGAGATGTACCTCGCCGGCGTCTCCGTGCGTCGGGTCGAGGACATCACCGAAGCGCTCTGGGGAACTCGCGTTTCCGCCGGCGTTGTCTCGAAGCTCAACCAGGAACTGTACGACAAGATCGATCTATGGCGCACCCGCCCTATAGAAGGCGCGTTCCCGTACGTGTACCTCGACGGCATCGTGCTCAAGCGCACCTGGGCCGACGAGATACGCAATGTGTCGATCCTAGTGGCTTTCGGCGTAAATGCTGATGGGTACAGGGAAATCCTCGGCGCCGCCGAAGGGGCTAAAGAGGACAAAGCCGGCTGGGGATCGTTCATCGCGTCACTCAAGCAGCGCGGCCTAGACGGTGTTCAGTTGTTCATCTCCGATAAGTGTATGGGGCTCGTCGAGTCGCTCAGCGTGTACTACCCCGAGGTACCATGGCAACGGTGCGCCGTGCATTTCTACCGAAACGTGTTTAGCAACGTCCCCTCGACGAAGGTCAAGGAGGTCGCGGCGATGCTCAAGGCGATCCATGCGCAGGAGGATCGTGACGCATCAGTCCAAAAGGCCGAGCTCGTCATCGAGAAACTGAAGGCGATGAAATTGCCGGTCGCCGCTAAAACCGTCGAGGAAGGCATACGGGAAACCTTAACGTATACGGCGTTCCCTCGGGAACACTGGCGTAGCATAAGGACCAATAACCCGATGGAGCGTATCATGCGCGAGATCAGGAGAAGGACACGCGTGGTCGGAAACTTTCCGGACGGCCGATCGGCCCTTATGCTGGTAACGGCGCGGCTTCGCTACATCGCCGGTAAGGAATGGGGATCGCGTAGATACATGGATATGACGAGGCTCAATGGCCTCGTGCGTTTCGAGGTACTGACCGGGTAGCTACCAGCTACTCCTGGTGAGGCGCCCCGTAAATGTGCGAAAAATGGTTGACGTTATCACAAACTTAGCGCTAGCAAACCCTGTATCGACAAACTCGCGACGAACGCCGCGACCGGGAACAATGCCATCATACAAGCGGCTTTTTTTTATTCTGGGAGCAGATACGCGAAGCGGCCCCCTTCGACGAGCCGAGCATCCGGATTGTATGTAAGGCGAGGCGAAGGGGGCCGCGACAATGTAGATGCCCCAGAATAAAAAAAAGCCCGGCGACGACCTACTCTCCCACCATAAGGCAGTACCATCGGCGTAAGAGAGCTTAACTTCCGTGTTCGGAATGGGA
>JBGSKZ010000228.1:0-6132 GCA_041741035.1 Treponematales bacterium | reverse complement strand
ATCCTGGTGCAGGGCAGGCTTCAAGGCGGCCAGCGCGACTGCGGCGCTTTCGATGTGGCCGCGTCCTGCGCGAGCTTCGTAACGGCCCTGGACGCCGCCGCCCGCATGCTGGCCGGAGATCCCTCGCTAAAGCGTGCCGTGGTGGTGGGCATGTACAATATGCCCGCCTACCTGCGCCCCGGAGACGCCTTCGGCTACTCCATCTTCGCCGACGGCGCGGGCGCGGTGGTCCTAGGGCGCGTCGAGGATAGCGACCCCTCGGGATACATAACGGGCAAGCTAGTGGCCGACGGCACTCAATGGGACTACGTGGGCGTATACGCAGGCGGTACCCGCAAGCCCGTTACGAGGGAAGCGCTGGATTCCGGCGCGTATGGCCTTGAGCTTTTGCAGCGCCTGCCCGGCGACCGCAACCTGAAGCTCTGGCCGCCTACCATACGCGCGCTCTGCGACAAGGGCGGCGTGGCCTTGGACGCCGTCAAGGCCTTCGTGCTCACCCAGATAAACAAGAGCGTTATAGAGGACGTCATGGACGAGCTCGGCCGCCCCCGCTCCTTGGCGCCCATGGTCATGGATCGCTACGGCTATACGGGCTCGGGCTGCGTGCCCATGGCCTTTCACCATGCCGTCAAAGACGGCCGCGTTAAGCGCGGCGACCCCGTCGTATTCTGCGCGAGCGGGGCTGGCTTCGCGGTGGGCGCGAACCTATTCATCTACTGAAGGAGCCGCTATGTCGAGATGGGATGACGAGTACAAGGCCAGGCTGCGGCCCATAGACGAGGCCATACAATGCATAGAGAGCGGCAACGACGTGGTGGTGGGCCAGTGCGCGAGCGAGCCGCAGGGCAGCATGGCGCGGCTCCACATACTGGCGCCCCGCGTGCGCGACGTCCGCGTGTTCTCGGTGCTCACGCTTAAGGGCTACGATTTCTACATGAAGCCCGAGATGCGGGGGCATTTCGAGCTGGCCAGCTGGTTTCACGCGCCTGGCTCCCGCAGCGCGCTCAAGGCGGGCACGGGCACCGTGAGCTTCGTGCCCAACATGCTGCACCGCGCCGCCAGCGACCGCATACACGCGCATCCCCCCGAAGTGTTCATAGGCACCTGCACGCCGCCGGACAGGAACGGCTTCGTGAGCCTGTCGCTGGGCATAACCTACGAAAAGGACATACTCGAACACGCGCGCTTCGTCATACTCGAGGTGAACCCCCGCCTGCCCCGCACCTTCGGCGATACCCATCTGCACGTGAGCCAGGTAACGTATTTCGTGGAGCACGAGCAGGAGGTGCCCAGCCTGCCCGCCCCCCAACCCGGCGAAACCGACCTCCTCATAGGCCGCCATATAGCGGAGCTGGTCGAGGACGGCTCCACCATACAGCTGGGCATAGGCGGCATTCCCAACGCGGCCGCCCTGGCGCTGCGCGACAAGAAGGACCTGGGCGTGCACACCGAGATGTTCGTGGACTCCATGATGGAGCTCTACGAGCGGGGCGTGATCACCAATAGGCGCAAGTCGCTTAAGAAAGACAAATTCGTGTGCACCTTCGCCATGGGCAGCCGCGCCCTCTACGACTGGCTCGACGACAACGTGGCCGTGGACTTCCAGCGCGGCCGCTGGGTGAACGACCCCGCGGTGGTGGCGCAGAACTCCCGCATGGTGTCCATTAACACCTGCCTCATGGTGGACTTCACCGGCCAGGTGGCCAGCGAATCCATAGGCACCCAGCAGTACTCGGGCACCGGCGGCCAGTCCGACACGGCCCAGGGCGCGGTGGCCGGCTTCGACGGCCTGGGCAAGTCCATCATAGCCTGCTACGCGAGCGCCAAGGGCGGCAGCGTAAGCACTATAGTGCCCACCCTGCCCGAAGGCAGCGCGGTTACCCTGCACCGCTCCTTCGTGGACCACGTAGTCACGGAGCACGGCGTGGCAAGGCTGCGCGGCCGCACGGTGAAGGAACGCGCGCTGGCGCTCATAAACGTGGCCGCTCCGGAGTTCCGCGAGGAGCTCAGGGGTCAGGCCAGGCAACTCGGCTATTTATAATAGCGCCGCTTAAAGGCGCGTCACAATAAAAGGAGCATTCGATGTCAAACGTGGCTATAGTCGGCGCTTACAACGGAAAATTCGGCAATTTCGTCAAGAAGAACCGGGAAACCGGGGAAGTATCGGACCTGTTGAGCCTCTACGAGCTCATGCTTGAGGCGGGGCGCGGCGCGCTCGCCGACGCGGGCATAGAGGCATCGGCCATAGGGGGCGTGTGGGTGGGCTCCTGCGCGCCGGGACTCTTCGCGGAACAGGAACATATAGCGGCCTTCGCCGCCGAGATAGACCCCGAGGGCCTGCGTTTCAAGCGCATGACCCGCTGCGAGGACGCCTGCGCCTCGGGCTCGGTGGCCCTCTACGACGCTCTGTACGCGGTGGAATCGGGCAGGATAGACGCAGCCCTCGTGCTGGGCGTAGAGAAGATGAACCTCCTCGATACCAAAGGCGTCACCCACGCCCTGGCCACCTGCTCATACTGGCCCGAGGAAGGCGCCAGGGGCGTCACCTTCCCCGCCCTCTTCGCCGAATACGCCAAAGGCTATCGCGACCATTACAAGCTCGGGGACGAACTCTTGGCAAAAATGCTCGCCAGCGCGGCCGCGCTCTGTTACCGCAACGGCCTTGAGAACCCCCTGGCGCATTTCGGCAAGGGCGGCCCTTCGGACAAGCTGGGGCTCACGAGCGCCCAGGCCATACTTAACCTGCCCGCCGAGAAGAACCCCATGATAGCCGAGCCCTTGCGGCTGCACGACTGCTCATTAGTTACCGACGGAGCGGCGGGGCTCGTCATCGTGCGAAAAGACCATCCCTTGTGCAAAAAAGGCCGCGCGGTGCGCATAGCCGGCATAGGCCACGCCGCCGAGCGTATAGCTATGTCTAATAGGAAAAACCTGCACGAGCTTCTCGCCGCCAAGGAAGCGGCCAGGCAAGCCTACGCCGAGGCTAAGCTAAGCGCCAAGGATATCGACATAGCCGAAGTGCACGATTGCTTTACGATAAACCAATTGCTCTGCACCGAGGCCCTGGGCCTGGCCGCCGACGGCAGAGCGGGCTACGAGTATATGGACGGCCGCTTCACGCACGCCGACCGCGCGGCGGTGAACCTCTCGGGCGGCCTTAAGGCCAAGGGCCACCCGGTGGGCGCCACCGGCGTATCCATGCACGCCCTGCTTTACAAGCAGCTCATGGGCGAACCCATAGGCCAGGCGCCGGCCAAGACCCCGCGGGTGGGCGTGAGCCTCAACGTGGGCGGCTCGGCGGCCACCAACTGCGTTACGGTGCTGGTGCGGGACTAGGGCTTAGACAGGATCCCCGCCAAGGCCCGCAAGCCCAGCAGATAGGAATCAGGGCCGAAGCCGGCTATGCTGCCCGCGCAGGCGGCGGCGGTCATGGAGTGATGGCGGAAAGCCTCGCGCGCGGCTATGTTGGACAGGTGCACCTCCACCACGGGATAGCCCACGGCGGCTATGGCGTCGCGCAGAGCTATGGATACATGGCTGTAGGCGGCGGGATTGAATACGGCTCCCGCGGCCCAGCCCATGGCCTCATGGAGCGCGTCGATGAGCTGCCCCTCCCCGTTGGCCTGCAGGGCCGTCAGCTCAAAGCCGAGCTCGGCGGCTAAGGCGCGCGCCTGGCCCTCAATGTCTTTGAGGCTTAGGTTCCCGTATATGCCGGGTTCCCTCGTCCCCAGGAGGTTCAGGTTGGGACCATTTAAAAAAAGTATGCGTTTCATAGCGGTTTCTCCCCACAGTAACTTGATTCAAATCTTCCGCCGTGCTAGATTCGAGCGCATGGAAGCCCGGCGATCGCTCGACGACATCCATACCCGCCTCGAACCCGCATCCTATTTTTACTTTTATACCTCTTACCTCTACTAGGGCTCTTCGCGCGCGGCCGGGCGGGGAGCACCCGCATAGTACCGGCCGCGAGCATAGCGCGCCTATGCCCTATCCTATCCGAGCTTAGCAAGGGCCCCGTCCATGCGCGCGAGCGCTTCGAAGAGGAGCCCGTCGGCGGCTGCGAAGGATATGCGCAGGGCGCCGTCGTCGCCGAAGGCGGAGCCGGGCACGATCGCCACGCCCGCTTCATTGAGGAGGTAGAGGGCCAGGTCGGCGGAACCCTTGAAACGGGTTGCGCCGCCCCGTTCGCCGAGGAGCTCCTCCGCGCGCGGATAGGCATAGAAGGCGCCGTCGGGCGCCCTCATGCGCAGGCCCCGCATGGCGGACAGGCCTTCGGTCATAAAGGCGCGGCGCTTTGCGTAGGCCTCTACCATGGCCCTGGCTTCGGCCTGGTCGCCGCGCAGGGCCTCGAGGCCGGCCAACTGGGAAATGGCGGCGGCGGCGCGACGCGCTTGCTCGATCTGCTTGGCCTGGCTCAGAACAGCTCCGGAGACCTGGTGACCTCGGGTTTGCCCATCCGCCTGGAGCGTCTGGTCTGACTTCAACATCCTTCCTCAGGAGAAAAGAATGAATCTTTATCGCATTGCAGTCTTGCCCGGTGACGGCATCGGGAAGGAAGTTACCCCGGTCGGCTTAAAAGCCCTGGAAGCTGCCGGCGAGGCCACATCCACCTTCCGCTGCGAATTCGAGTCGTACGATTGGGGATCGGAATATTATTTGCGGCACGGTCGGATGATGCCCGCGGAAGCCCTCGAGATTCTGCAGCGCTATGATGCGCTTTATTTTGGCGCGATCGGCCTGCCGGGCAGCGTGCCCGATCATGTGACACTCTGGGAATTCCTGCTTCCGATCCGCAAGGGCTTTCAGCAGTTCATTAACATACGACCCTGTCATCTTCTTCCGGGGTTGAAAAGCCCGCTGCGCGATAAAGGTCCTCAGGAGATCGATTTCATCTGCGTGCGTGAGAATTCGGAGGGGGAGTATTCCGGCGCGGGCGGGCGGGTCCACCTGCACACCGAAGATGAGGTGGCGGTCCAAACCAGCATTTTTACGCGCCGGGCGGTTGAACGCGTGCTGCGGTACGGTTTCGAGCTGAGCCGGGCGCGCCCCAAGAAGCGCCTGGTTAGCGCCACAAAATCCAATGCGATGCAGTATGGGATGGTGTTCTGGGACGAAGTTTTCCTGGAGGTGGCCCGGGATTATCCGGAAGTGCACGCCGAAAAGCAGCATGTGGACGCACTGGCCGCCCGTTTTGTCACGCACCCCGAAACGCTGGATGTGGTGGTCGGCTCGAACCTGTTTGCCGATATCCTGACTGATCTAGGCGGCGCGCTGATGGGCAGTCTTGGCATGGCCCCAAGCGCCAATCTGAACCCGGAGGGCGCATACCCTTCAATGTTTGAGCCGGTGCACGGATCCGCGCCGGATATTGCTGGAAAGGGGATCGCCAACCCGATCGCCATGGTGTGGAGCGCGGCGCTGATGCTCGACCACCTGGGTGAAAAAGAGGCCGCCGGGCTGGTGATGCGGGCGATTGAAGATCTCGTATTGGAGGGCCGCGTGCTCACACCTGATCTGGGTGGTACTGCTGCCACAAATCAGGTCGGTGAGTCCCTGGTCGAGAAGATCCTGCGCTGAGCCACCACCCCAGGCTGAAAATTTTCAACTACGAACCTGGCTGCGGAGTTTCCTGAGCCTCAGGCTCTGGAGGTTCCGTCAGTTCGGGTTCTTCGGTTTCGGCAGGTTGCGATTCTTCGGATTCTGTCGGTTCCGGCTCTTCGGTCTCCTCGGGTTCTGGCTCAGGGGTCTCTGATGGCTCCGGCGTATCTGATTCTGTAGGCTCGACTGGCTCCGTTTCGGTGGGATCCGGCTCAGGCGTTTGTGATGGCTCGACTACTTCACTTGGGTCGGGTGTCTCGCTGGTCGCCTCCGGTGGAGTCTCCGACGGAGTTTCGCTGGGCGGCTCGGTCGGCGTCTCTGTTGGGATTACGATCCAGGAATCCGATGTGTGACAGCGTGAACACTGGCCGCGTGGATGGTTTGATGGGGATTGGTGACACGCACGGCAATTGGTGTAAGTCTGGTGGTCGAAATTCACCAGTGACCAGTTATCGGTATTGTGACAGCTGGCGCACTGTCCAGGCCAATGTCCGGTGGGCGCCGTATGGCAGTCGAGACAATTTGTCAGCCCGG
>JBGSKZ010000227.1:0-2070 GCA_041741035.1 Treponematales bacterium | reverse complement strand
AGCCCGGCGCGCGCCCTGCGTTGCGGGCTATGGGACGGCGGCGAGCGCGTGCTTTCGCCGCTTGGCTATAACGAACGCGGCGAGCTCGTCCCACGGGATGGCGGGAACGCCTTGTCCCTTGGCGAATGCATCACCTTGACGGAACTAGGAGCAGAACCATGAATCGCTATGCGCAACGACTCGTATTGGCGGCCCTGCTCGCGGCCCTCGTGACCGCCGGCGCCGTGTTTTCCATACCGCTGCCCCCGCCCCTGCCCCCGATAACGCTGGCCGTGTTTTTCGCGCTCCTGGCCGGGCTCCTCTTGGGGCCGTTGTGGGGCTCCGCGGCGCTGGGGCTCTACCTGCTCGTTGGCAGCCTGGGTTTGCCGGTATTCGCGAACGCCTCGGGGGGGCTGGGCCACTTCGCAGGGCCTACCGGCGGCTTCCTCCTGGGTTACTTAGCGGCGGCACTGTGCGCGGGGCTCCTTGCCGACCGCAGGCTATGGTCTTTTCCGCGGAGCGTAGCCGCGGCCTTAGCGGGCGTGCTAGCGCTGTACCTCATAGGCCTGCCCTGGTTCCGCGCCGTGCTCGACGCGAGGCCCGATCGCGAGCTTTCGCTATGGGCGGCCTTCATGATCATGCTTCCTTATCTCATCGGCGATATCGTCAAGGCCGCGGCCGCGGCCGCCCTGGTGCGCGCGCTCAAGCCCCTGCTCATGAACCTCCTGCCCGCGCCCGCCAGGGGCAAGGCCAAGCCATGACTATAAAGGCGCGCGGGCTGTCCCGCGTGTTCCCCGACGGGACGCGGGGCCTGGACCGCCTCGAGCTCAGCCTGGGAGAGCCCGCCTTTACCCTGCTATCGGGGAGCAACGGCAGCGGCAAATCCCTCCTGGCCCGCCACATACTGGGCCTTGAGAGGCCCGACGAGGGCGGGGTATTCATTGACGGCATGGCCCTCGAGCGCTGTCTAGCATCTGCCCGTTCGCGCATAGCGCTCGTGTTCCAGGAACCCGAGCACCAGATTTTGGGCATAACGGTGCGGGAAGACGCCGAATTCGGCCCCCGCGCCGCGGGCTTGAAGCCCCGGGACTACGCGGCGGAGGTAGACGCCGCGCTCAAGATCGCGGGGCTGGCAGGCATGGACGAGCGCCTGTCCTCCGCTCTCTCCGGCGGCGAGAAGCGCCGCCTAGCGCTCGCTTCCGCCCTCGTCGCCAAGCCTGAGCTCATCATACTGGACGAGCCCTTCAACGACCTCGACTGGCAAGGCGCGTCCGACCTGCTCGCGGCGCTCCTGCGCTTGCGCGAAGCGGGGGTGGCCATACTGGTCATCACCCATGATCTGGAAAAATGCCTGGCGCATGCCGACAGGCTTATCGTGATGGAAGCCGGCCGCGTAATCCGCGACGCCGGCCCCGCCGTGCTCTGGGATGAACTGCCGGCCCTGGGCCTTCGAAGGCCGCGCGGCGACGCGTCGCTCTTGAAGGACATGAGTTGGCTTAAGGACGGAGAGGCCGCGGCCCTATGAGCTCCGAGGCCGGCGCTTCCGCCCAACTGACGCAAAGCCGGCGCGCGCGGGGGCTAAGGGGCATACAGCGCTTAGCGCTCTACGCGGCGCTTCAGTTCGCCCTTTTCACGGCTCCGCTAACCGCCTTGGGGGCGGTCGCTTTCCTCATACTGAGCTTGGGAAGCTTTGAGGGCCTGGCCTGGCGCGCCTGGCTGGGGCGGGCCTGGCCCGCCCTGCTCATGGCGCTCGGCCCCGCCATAGTATCGCTACCCATCGAAGCCCTGGCGCGCGGGGCGGCCTTATCGCTCTGGTGGCCGCTATGGCTGCCCGGCCTTAGCCGCGGCGCGCGCTTCGTCCTGGTGCTGGCTTCGGCGTCCTGGCTGTCCTTCGGCCTGAGCCCGGTGGCCTTGCGCGACGCGCTCGCTACCCTCCTTAAGCCGCTCGGCTCGCGCGTAGGCGGCGGCATAGCGCGCGCCGCATCCCTCATGCTCGCCTTCCTGCCGTGGACCATGGCGGAACTCAAGCGCGCCGACGAGGCGGCCAGGCTGCGCGGCTCCGCGCCCGCCAAGCGACCCTTACGCCACCTG
>JBGSKZ010000226.1:0-2454 GCA_041741035.1 Treponematales bacterium | reverse complement strand
GAAGCCTCGCGCTGCCTGGACTGCAAGAACGCGCCCTGCGTGCAGGGCTGCCCGGTGGGCATCGACATACCGCGCTTCCTCAAGCTTGCGGCCGCCGGGGATTTCTCCGGCTCGCTGGCGGTCATTAAGGAATCGAGCCTCCTGCCCGCGGTGTGCGGCCGCGTATGCCCTCAGGAAGTGCAGTGCCAGGCGCCCTGCACGGTGGGCAAGAGCCTCAAGGGCGTGGAGAGGGCGGTATCCATAGGCCGCGTGGAGCGCTACGTGGCTGACCTCGAGCGCGCCGAGGGCAGGCGGGCCAAACCCGCCGTCGCGCCCGAAACCGGCAAGAAGGTGGCCGTCATAGGCTCGGGTCCCGCCAGCGTGAGCTGCGCGGCGGATCTACGCAAGGCGGGACACGCGGTAACCGTTTTCGAGGCCTTCCACCGCCCCGGCGGCGTGCTCATTTACGGCATACCCGAATTCAGGCTGCCCAAGGCCATCGTGGACGACGAGCTGCGGGGCCTGCGCGACATGGGCGTGACGATAGAGACCAATTACCTGGTGGGCCGTACGCGCAAGCTGGCTGACTTCATCGCCGAGGACGGCTTCGACGCCGTATTCGTGGGCTCGGGCGCGGGCCTGCCCACCTTCATGAACATACCCGGCGAGAACCTCGTGGGCGTGTTCTCGGCCAACGAATACCTGACGCGCTCCAACCTGATGAAGGCTTACGCCAAGGGCGAGGCGGCCACCCCCATATACGAGGCCGACACGGTGGCCGTGCTCGGCGGCGGCAACGTGGCCATGGACTCGGCCCGCACGGCGCTGCGCCTGGGAGCCAAGAAGGTGTACGTCGTGTACCGCCGCACGATCAAGGAAATGCCCGCCCGCGTGGAAGAAGTCGCCCACGCCATGGAAGAAGGCATAGAGTTCCGCTTCCTTGAGAACGCCACGCGCATTATCGGCGACGATAAGGGCCGCGTTCGCGCCATGGAGACGGTGCGCTTCGAATTGGGCGAGCCCGACGCATCCGGGCGCAGGCGCCCCGTGCAGGTGCAGGGGAGCGAGGCCGAGCTGGCCGTAGACGCCGTCATCGTCGCCATAGGCAACGGCTCGAGCCCCCTCATACCCCAGACCACCCCGGGGCTCAATACCGACGACCACGGGCGCATACTGGTGGACGAAAACGGCATGACGAGCCTTGACGGCGTATACGCCGGCGGCGACATCGTGCTGGGCGCCGCCACCGTCATCCTTGCCATGGGCGAGGGGCGGCGCGCCGCCGCGGCCATAAACCGTCGCTTTTTAGGCGGAAAGGCCGACGCAAATTGATTTTTGCCCTCGCATTTACGCGGGGAAGCATTATGCTTACTATATATAGGAGGAGAAAACCATGGATACCGTACGGAACATTCTGAGCGCCAAGGGTGGCGAGGTCGTGAGCGTAGGTCCGGAGGCGACGGTGCTTGAGGCGCTGGTGCTTATGTCCGAGAAGAACGTCGGGGCCATCATGGTCTTAGGCGCGGGCGGCGAAGTCCTTGGCCTCTTCTCCGAGCGGGACTTTGCCCGCAAGATTATCCTTAAAGGCCGCAGCTGCGACGGCACGAAGGTCAAGGAAATCATGAGCACGAAAATCATTTACGCCCATCCGGACAGCTCAATCGACGAGTGCATGAACCTGATGACCGACCGCCATTTCAGGCACCTTCCCGTAAAAGACGGCGAGAAGCTGGTGGGCGTCGTGTCCATAGGCGATATCGTGAAGGCTCTGCTTAAGCAGAAGGAACGCATCATATCCGAGCAGGCGTTCGAAATCGGCCAGAACGAGCGCAAGAATTCAGGCGCCGTGTAAGCGCTCGCGGACGAACTCAAGCTTTGAGAGGCGGCGGCGCTATGCCCGCCGCCTTTTTTTGTTCCTTGCCGCGGTTGACGGCCCGTGGCGTCGGCACTACCATGAAGCCCCATGAAACTGCTCCATCTCGCCGACCTGCACCTAGGTAAGAGCGTGCACGGCCGCGACTTGATAGAAGACCAAGCCTACGCCCTCAAGCAAGTCATCGCCCTCGCGGGCGACGAGAAGCCCGACGCCCTCATAATCGCGGGCGACGTCTTCGACCGGGCCGTGCCCTCCACCGACGCCTTGAAGCTTTTCAACCAATTCATAGCCGCCCTCAAGGATCAGGACCCGGAGCTCTGCGTGGCGGCCATACCGGGCAACCACGATTCAGCGCAGCGCCTCGCCTTCCTTTCCGGCGTACTCGAAGGCCTCGGTGTGCACCTGCGCGCCGACCCGGAGGATTGCGCGACGCCGGTTAGCCTAACGCGCGCCGGCCCGGATGGCTTGAGCCGGAGCCTCAGGCTCTGGCTCCTGCCCTTCCTCACGCCCGGCTGCCTCGTCCTTAGGCAGGGCGACGAAGCGCCATCGCCCGTGCCGGTACCTGCGCCGGCAGACGGTATAGCGCCGGCACTTGCGCC
>JBGSKZ010000225.1:0-3530 GCA_041741035.1 Treponematales bacterium | reverse complement strand
CTACTGCGCGCGCCTGAAGCCGCCGGGCAGGCCGCGGAACTGGGCGGCCGGACCGTGGAAAAAGGCGCGCTTGCCGCGCTCGTAAGCAAAGGCGGCGCGCTCACGACGCTACGGCCTATCGAAAACTGAAGCGCCCGTCAGGGGGCGGCCGGCCTTAGCGCGCCGCCTCGAGCTTCTGGCTCTCTATGGCCGCGAAGATGAGCGCGGCCAGGCCGTAGGACCAGTTACGTCCCAAAGGCACGAGTTTGTAGCCTAAGTAGGGAAAGAGCGGCATGGGTATGGTGGGACCGCTGATTTCCGGCATGAAGAGTAGGCCATCTTCGCGTATGAGGGCGTCGACGACCACTTGATAGGCGCGACGCGCGGGCCGTAGGTACAGCGTTTCGTCCAGTACGCCCAGCCGTATGCCCTGGAACCAGCCCGCGGCCACGAGGGCGGTGAAGGACAGCTCGCGGTAGCTTTTGCCCGGCCTGTTGACGACGGTCTCGAAGGCGCCGTCGGCGCGCTGATACGGCAGGAGCGCTGCCGACGTTGCCTTCAGTATGTCTACGATGGCCGGACGCTCCGTATGAGCGCCTATGTTTTCCAGGATCATGGGCAGGGCCGCTATGACCCAGCCGTTGCCCCTGCCCCAGAATATCCTGCTCCGGGGGTAGTGGGTCTTTTGCTTTACCCAGTAGCTGTGGTACCAGAGCCCGCTCTCCATATCCATCATGTACTTGGCCATGACGCGGGGCTGCCTGGCCGCTATGTCCATCATGGCAGGGTCACCCCGCTCCTTGGCGTATAGCGAGGGAAAGACGGAAAACATCATGAGGCTGTCCACCCATATCGATTTGGGGTAGAGCCTGCCTTCCAGGCTATTGCCCAGGTGGTTCACCGAATCTTCTATGAGCCGCGGCTCATTCTTTATATAAGAAACGGCCCTTTCGGTGAGCGCGGCGTAGCCGGGATTCCCGGTCTTTTTCTGCATCTGGTAGGTGATGAGCGCGGGAGCGCAGGTATCGCTCTGGTCCACGCGCGGCGGATGCGCCAGGTAATGGTCGCAGTAGGCGCGCAAGAAGGGCGTAAAGTCCTCCGTGCCGCGCAGTTCGTCGAGGCGGGAAAGAGCGTAGCCCAAAAGCGCCTCGCCCCACATCCATTTCATGGCCGGGTTCCAGGTGGCGGCTATCTGCGCCGCAAGCTCGAGCACCTGACTGAAGTTTTCATTTGGCATGGCTTTCGCCCTCCCCCGCCCGCCGTTCCCGGCGCAGCCTCTCGTCGAAATTCAAGAGCAGCTCCGCGCCCCCATGCCGTACGCATAGCTCGCGGGGCTTCCGCTCGGCATAGACGAAGGGCGTGTCGAAGCGCGGATAGCGCGGGCTACGCTCCCGGCCGTCTACGCTGAAGCGCCCGCGGTAGTCCAGGCGATAGCTCGCGCCGCAGTCGAAGGACAGGCTCCCGCCTTTTAGGCTGAGGGAGGCCGCCGCTATGCGTTGAGAAAATGCCTCGAAGCTTCCGTCTTCCCGGGCGCAGCCGAGCAGCACGGCGTAGCCGCTACGCAGGCCTTCGAATATCAATTCCTCGCCGCCCTTCTCGCGGTACGGCGCGCTGGCCACGATGGCTAGGTAGCTGTCGCCGGCGCGGCAAACGATGGAGCGCTCCGCGCGGCGTATATCATCTAAGCGCGCCAGTGGCAGATAGAAATGCACGAAGGACTGGCGCTCGCGCTCCAGAAAGCCCTTGCGCGGACGCAGGTCGTATATGAGGAGCAGCGCGTTCTTCTCCTGCGCGGCGTGGGGGTTGATGCCGTTGCCCACCCAGTACGAGGGGCTGAAGTTGCGCGCGTCGTCGTCGAACATGGGACTGCCCGGATGCGTGGAAAACACGTTGATGCGTCCGGGGAGCGTAGCCTGCCATATATGCTGCTGGTCGCCGAAGCTTCCCGGATGGTAGGCCTGGGCGCTCGACAGGAAGTACTCGTCGCAGCGGTAGCTCTGGGTATTGGCCCTCTCGATGGCCACGCCCTGCGTGGCGGGATTCAATAGGCGCACCAGGGCGGGCAGGAGGCCGAGCCTGCGCAGTATGGGTATGTTCACCATCTTGAGGTCGCGCAGGAAGGTATTGCTGCCGAGCTTCCATGCGTTGAAGATATCTATGGTCAGGTCTATGGACTCCGGATTGGTGAAAGCCTCCATGGCCCAGAGGAACATGCCGCGGTCGTCCAAGTCGTCGTTGGGGATTTCGCGGCGCACTTCCTCGAGCTCGAGGCCCTGCGAATCCCTGATGAGGAAGCTGCCTTTTGCGCGGGCTATGGCCTTGATGGCCTCGGGCACGCGGTAATTCTTGCAGACAAGGTAGAGCGCGGATAGGCGGCTGTAATCGTAGGCTCCTCCCCGTTGCACGCCGAAGGCATGGCGCAGGATATCGTTGACGTCGGCATTCGCTCCGTCCTTTTTCTGCGCCTCGTAGCAGCGGCCGCTCGCGGCCACGAAGTAGCCCTCGAAGGAATGGAGAGCCAGGTCCAGGAATAATAGGTCCAGGACGATCGCGGCCTTGTCCCGCAGCTCTTCGTCGTCGGCATGGTCGATGAGGGCGCAGAGCGGGGCTATGTCCTCTTCGTAATAGGTATTCGAGTGCCATTCGATGAAGCCGTAGAGGAATTTATAGCGGAGCCAGCGCAGGAGCTTAAGCCGCGCCTTGTCCCGGTGCTGCGCGCCGCTTAAGCCGCTATTGGCAAACAGGCGCTCAGGATAGGCCTGCCCAGCCAGGTACTCGCAGGAGGCGAAGAGGAGCTGGTGGTTCTCCGACCAGTAGCACATGCCGTCCTCGCCAGGCTCGTCCATCCAGTACTTGAAGCCTAGCATTGCGTCCTCTATGGCCGCCGCGGCCCTGGGGGACAGGAGCGGACGATAGGACAGGAACGCTTTGATCAAGCATATAAGGCGGAAGTCGGCGCAGTCATGGCGCGCGTTCACGAAGTCTACGAGCGCCAAGAGCTCCGTCTCGTCTATGGCCCGGCCGCCATCAAGCCCTTCTATGCCGGCGAAGCATTTGCTATTCATCTTTATGAGCATGCCCGGATCGCGCTTTACCGCCATGACCCATCCTTTCCCGTATACTTCCCCGTATTCTGGCCCGCGTCGAGACGCGGCCCGAGGAAGCCTATGCGCTTTAAGTGCTCTAGGCTGATGCCCAGGCTCTCAAAAGGCGCGTCGCTCTTCTGCTCTATGGCGGCATAGGCTGCGTAAGGCGAGGCCGCCTTTATGACCGCGGCGAAATCTATATCGCCGCGCCCCAGCTCCGTATCGCGGTGCATGAGGCGGGAGCCTCTCGCTATGGCGGCGTGGTCCCGCAAGTGCAGGCCGGCTAGCCGCCCGCCCAGCCAGGCGATAAGGCGGCAGGGATCCTCCCCCGATCGTTTAGCCCAGTAGCTATCCAACACGAATTTGACCGACGGCGAACAGAGCTCGAAGAGCAGCTCGAACTTGCTGCGGCCGCCGCTGAAGCCGCCGTCGCCGGATGCGTCGCCGGAAGCGCCCGCGCCGCGG
>JBGSKZ010000224.1:0-9714 GCA_041741035.1 Treponematales bacterium | reverse complement strand
CCGGCGCTTTCGCGCCGTGCTCGCTCGGTTCGAATCCGAAGCTAAGCTTCGGTTGCCGAGTGGAACGGATTATCGTGCGCGCTGGCGCGCGCGGCGTCATCCGGTATTCTCCATTTATTAAAAAGGCCCGCCGGTCGGCGGGCCACTTAAGAATGGAGAATACCGGATTCGGCTTACGCCGCTCGCCTTCCTGGCTCGCGGCTCCAGCCCGCCGCGCTCGCTGTCGCGCACATCCTGTGCGCTTTCCGGCGCCTTCGCGCCGCGCTCGCTCGGTTCGAATCCGGTATTCATTTTGGGTTGAAAAAAGCCGCCTTGCGGCGGCTTTTTTCTTCGTTTGGAGAATACCAGATTCGAACCGGTGACCTATTGATTGCGAACCAATCGCTCTACCAACTGAGCTAATTCCCCTGGACGAGGGCAACTATAGCGCAGGTGGGCGCTCCGAATCAAGCGGGAAGAGGGGCAAAGCCGCTGTTTTTAGCCGAAGGCGCGCTATGGTATACCTAGTTCTCCGAAGCTTAGGCCCGGGCAGCCTGCCGGCTCAGGCATGGTATGGCTCTTCGAGTATCCTATACCAGGGCTTGCGGTTCTATAGGAGGAACACAAGCTTCGGGGAGCTACTATAGGGAACCGATAAGGAGCCGGAATGGATTGTCGACGACGAGCGTTTTTAGCCCTGCTGCTGGCGGCTGGAGCCTGGGCATACGCGCAGGAAGCGCGTACCGTCTATATAATACGAGGCACGGGCGAGGCTTCCGCCTTGTGGGCGGAGCATATGGCCCTGCCGAGCGAGGCGGTTAGGCTTTATACGCCCTCAGCCTTTACTAAAAAGCCATTCTCCATCGAGCTTTCCTCAAATGGGGCCTTCTCGTACAGCGCGACGAAACAGCGCGATCTTGAGCGCTCCGCGGCCAATATATTGACGGCCTACCAAGTTGACATACGCGGCCTAGGCCCGCTGCCCAAGCCCGATAAGCGCAGCTCCCTGCGCTTCACCCTGGCCGAGCTCATGAAGGCCGGTAGCCCCTCAAGCGAGAGCCCGGGCTTCTACGCCCTGAGCAAAGCCATAGAAACAGGGCCATACCGCTCGGGCAGGGCATGGCTGGAGGCCATATCCTATGAGGGCGGCGGCGTTTTCAAGGCTACGGTGGCGCTGAGCAAAAAGTAAAACTCGCCGCGATCGGGTTTTTCCGGTATATTTTTCCCGGAGGACTATGCATGCACGAAATAGAATGCTCCTGGAAAGGCGACATGGCCTTCTCCGCGCAGGTAAACGGCCATGAAATTTTGCTGGACGCCGACGAAACGGTAGGCGGCCATGACGCCGGCCCCCGGCCTAAGCCCTTCATCCTGGTGGCCCTCGCGGGCTGTTCAGGCATGGACGTGGTATCGATACTCAAGAAGATGCGCGAGCCCGTAAGCTGGTTCAATATGAAGGTGCGCGGGGAGCTCACCGAAGAGCACCCCAAGACCTACAGGTCTATAAGCCTCGTCTACGAGTTCAAGGCAGCCGACGGCCTCAAGGATGAGAACGTGCGCAAGGCCATCGATCTCTCCCAGGAGCGCTATTGCGGCGTGAGCGCCCTCCTAAAGAAGGCGATACCGGTTTCCCACGAGATCGTCTATTTATAAGGCGCGGGCCGACGCCGCGCTCGCTTTTTTATTTGCCTTGCCCGCTCTCTTGCGTTTAGAATGGGCGGGGAGGCTACTATGAATATGCACGCGCGGTACAGGCCATACAACCTCCGCTGGTTCAACAGGGTGTTGCGCTGGTGCTTTGGGACCTATCTCAAGCTCTTCTTCAGGATTAAGCCGATAGGCACTGAGCTCTTCAACGCCATAAAAGGCCCCTTTGTCCTCATACCCAACCACCAGGGCATATTAGACCCGTTCATGGTGGGCTCCTACGTTCCCCGCCCCGTCTATTGGGTAACGAGCGACGGTAATATGCGCTCGAAGCTGCTCAAGTTCCTCCTGCGCTTAGTCGGCTCCATACCCAAATCCAAGGTCATACCCGACCTCGAGACGGTAAACTGGATAGTAGAGGTGATACGCAAGCGCGGCGGCGTGGTGGGCATATTTGCCGAAGGCCAGGCCAGCTGGGATGGCCACACCCTGCCTCTCATACCGAGCACGGCCAAGCTCTTGAAGCTGCTCAAGGTGCCCGTCGTTACCGTACAGCTGCGCGGCGCATACTACAGCCAGCCCCGCTGGTCCTGGAACCATCGCCGCGGGCTCATAGAAATAGAATACTCGCTCTTGATGGAAGGCGCCGAGCTCAAGGCTAGCGGCGCCGAAGAGATACTCGAGAAGCTTCGTAACGCTATGGAGTATGATGAGGCTGAGTGGCTGGCCGAGCATCCTTTGGCATTCAGGAGCGGCAGGAGGGCGCGCCACTTGGAGCTAGCGCTGTTCATGTGCCCGTCTTGCCATGGCGTTGGCACGATGCGGAGCTTCCGCAACCGCTTCTACTGCCAAAACTGCGGCCTGGTAAACCGCCTCGGCCCGGATTACCGCTTCAAGAAGGTGGGCTTGAGCGAGGCGCGCTTCGCCACCATACGCGAGTGGAATCTCTGGCAAGATACGGCCTACGCATCCTACGTGCGCGCGGCCGCCGAGAACTCGAACAAGCCCATAATATCGGATACCGGCGTCATGCTCTTCAAGGGCAGGAAGATGAACCCGCTGCGCCTCCTGCGCACCGGCGTCATGGCGCTCTATGCCGACCGCATAACGCTGCACACGATTTCGGGCACGGAACTCGCTTTTCCCCTGGCCGAGATAGAAGGAGCGGGCGTGCTCAAGCATCAGCAGTTCGAGTTCTACTATGGCAAGGGCCTGTTCCAGTTCAGATTCCCCGCGAGAAGCCAATCGGCGCGCAAATGGCTCCTCGCGGTACAGGCCCTAAACGTATCGGCTTAGTCCCGGTACCACCACTGGAAAGGCCTGGCCAGGGTATTCTTCTTGGCCACGAAGGCGAAAGCGATAACGCAGTAGAGTATGTAGCCGCAGGATAGCAGTATCATGCTCCAGAAGGGCACGAGGCTGCCGGTGAGCCCCGCCTGCGCAGGCAGGTTGATATTGAGGATAAAAGGTATGGCCAGCATGAAGGTAAGGCCGGAGGAGAGCATGTAATCGCTGGACACCTTGGTCTTGAACTCGGGGTCCAGTATGCGCAGCAGCGCGAGGCCGGTCGATAGGGTCCCCGTGGATACGCCGAAGAGCATGATCATGCGCTCATAGCGGTGATCCTTGAATATGCGCGAGGCGAACCAGGGCACCGTCAGCGTTACCAGGAGGCCGCCTATGGTCGAAATAACCAGGATAGGCAGCCAATACTTGCCCACGAACACGAGGGATATGGCGGCTAGCGAGCCCGTTACCATGAAGTCCACCGAAAAGCCCGATATGCGGGACAGCGCGTCGTCGTCAAGCAGGTGGCCCACCTTGATCTTGTCGATCACGAAGCGTACGGCCATGGCGGTAATGGCCGAGAAGATAAAATTTATGCCCCAGAGATTCCTGGCCAGGTCGTTGCCGGCTTTCCCCGCGAAGGATAATAGCCAGCCGAGCCCGAGCAGTAGCAGATACGATAGTATATAGGTAAAGGCGACGGCCGCGCCGTGGAAGCTCAGGGGGTCTATCGCCTCCAGGTCGGTGGTATTGCGCAGGCCCACCGGCTTGTCCGCCCCGCGCGGCACTATACCGGTAAGCATGGTCCGATCTTTCATGCTATCCGACGACTCTTTACGCAGATAACCCTTCTTATAGCCGTAATTGACGAGTATGACGCCGACTATGCAGGACCAAAGGAAGCCGAGCGCCGCCATGGTAAGGCCGACGCTGCCTGCGCCTTCAAAGCCCATGGGCTCCCAGCCCTTGCCTATGGCGTAAGCCTGACCCGGCCCCATGGCGAAGCCCAGCGGCAGGGTAAGCCCGAAGGCGGGATTGAGGCCCGGGCTGAGCGTGGAAAAGAGCGTCCAGGTCAAGAGGAGACCGATAGCCGCCTGGAAGGCATATTGCGAAAGGGTGACGGTGGACATGGCCCATACCGACCTATGCTTATCGCCTTTAGCGGATACGGGCCTCGCGCGCAGGGCCATCGCTATAAAGGAAAGATTCAGCAGGTGATAGACGAGGTCGCCGAGCCGGTTCGCGCCGTAACCGAGGGCGGGCATGAGATAGTTGTACACGGGCAGGAGGAGGAACCCGGCGGTAAGGGCATTGGGTACCATAAAGCGCTGAAGGAAACGCCATTTGGAGCGCAAGAAGGTAGCCAGCAGGAGAGCCATCGATATGACTCCGGCGTCAATGACGATTTTCCAGGAAAATTCCATAGTATTGCCTTTCTGCGGACATCCGTGGGCTAGCCGCGTCGAGAGGAATGCAAGACCCATTGTATGCCAGCATTCTGACATTTGACAACGCTTTTGTCGGAAAAATTGCCAATTTGGACGCAGTAAGCCCGCTTCTCAAGCGCGAAGACTCGTAGTACACTGCCGGGATGAAGGATATTGGTCCCTTCGCGGACGGCCTTAGGGCCCTCATCGGCGTAAGCCCCGTCTTAGCGGATAAGCCGCTTGAAGTGGCGCTCGTCATCAACCCCAAGGCCGGAGGCTTTACCAACGAGCGCCGTTTTAGCGACGCGGTGAAGGCTATACAGCGCGCGCTCGGCTCGGCCGCCGACCAAGCCGCCCGCGCCAAGGACTATACCTGGCGCCTGCGCTATACCGAAGGGCCGCGGCACGCGTCCCAGTTGGCGGCGGAATTCCTGGATGAGGCGGCCATGAAGCACAAGCGCGACTGGCTCGTCATTATCGCTTCAGGCGACGGGACGAGCCATGAGTTCCTCGACGCGCTGTCGCGCGCTCCGACCGAGCTCAGGGAACGCTTCACCGTGCTGCGCCTCCCCATGGGCACGGGCAATGACGGATCCGACGGGCACAGCATGGAGGAGTCCGTGCTCCGCCTAGGCCCTGGCGCCGTGGCCTCCGCGCAGCCCGCGCTGAGGGTCATACCCAATCCCCGAGGCCCCGCCGCTCTCGCGGCGCCCGAGGGCGAGTGGCGCTCCTTTAATATAGCGAGCATAGGGCTCGATGCCTTCGTGACGCAGCAGACCAATAAGCTCAAGGCCAACCTGCCCGGCGATTTCTATAAGCTCTGGCTGGACGTCGCCTCCATACTCTATGACAGGATTTATCCGCCCGCGGACATGGTCATCGTGGCCAAGGACGATAGGGGAGCGGAATTGGCGCGCTACGAGGGGCGCTTCCTCCTTACCGCCATGGGCATAAGCGGGCGCAGGCGCTACGGCGCCAATAAGCCCATATTGCCCGACGACGACAATGTATGCGCCATCAGGCAGATGCCGCTCCTCCGCAAGCTCGCCCTCAAAGGCCCCATAGCCTCGGGCGCTCACCGCAAGTTCCCCGAGGCCCTCCTCTTCTCCGCCAGCGAACTGGAGATATCGTACGGGGCGGATATATTGGTGCAGATGGACGGCGAAGCCCACGCTCTATGCGCGGCGGACTTCCCGCTGCGCTTTGTGCGCACCGAGCCGCTCGTGCGCTATCTGGCCTTGCGCGCTTAGCGCATTACTGGACGAGGACGGCCCCGGCGCGCTATAGTCGCAGCACTATGAAGCACATGAAGCGCACCGTACATTGTGGGGCCTTGACCAAGGCCGACGCAGGCAAGACCGTAACTCTCAACGGCTGGGTTCACCGCAAGCGGGACCACGGCGGCATATCCTTCGTGAACCTCCGCGACCGCTACGGCATCACCCAGGTCGTGGTGGACTCCGACGCCCCCGACGCGCTCAAGGCCATCGCGGCCGAGCTCAAGCACGAGTTCTGCATAGCGGTGGAGGGCACGGTGCGCGCCAGGCCGGACAGCATGGTCAACCCAGACATGGCCACCGGCGCCATAGAGCTCGTCGCCTCGCGCATAGAAATACTGACGCGCTGCGAGCTATTGCCTTTCCAGATCGACCAGGAAAGCGACGCCAAGGAAGAGCTCAGGCTCAAGTACCGCTACCTGGACCTGCGCTCGGGCGGCATGCAATACCGCCTGAAGCTGCGTAACGACGTGAGCTTCGCCGTGCGCGAATGGATGATAGGCCAGGGCTTCTACGAGATAGAGACCCCCACCTTCATAAAGAGCACGCCCGAGGGCGCCCGGGACTACCTCGTGCCCAGCCGGCTCTACCCCGGCAAGTTCTACGCCCTGCCGCAGAGCCCCCAGCTTTATAAGCAGATCCTCATGGTATCGGGCTTCGACAAGTATTTCCAGATAGCGCGCTGCTACCGCGACGAGGACGCCCGCGGCGACAGGCAGCCCGAATTTACCCAGATAGATATCGAGATGTCCTTCGTGGAGCGCGACGACGTGCTGTCCATGATAGAGGGGCTCTTCGGCCACGTATTCAAGAAGACCCTAGGCGTAAGCCTGCCCGCGCAGTTCGAGCGCCTGTCCTATGACGAGGCACTCGAGCTCTACGGCTCGGACAAGCCCGACCTGCGCTTCGATATGCGCATGCAGGACTTTGCCCCCTACGTGGAGAAATCCGGCTTCCAGGCCTTCAAGGACGCCCTTGCCAACGGCGAGGCCGAGCGCAGGGAAGCCGCTGCCAAGGGCATTACCCAGGCGGGCGGCGGCGTGAAAGCCCTCGTGGTGCCCGGCAAGGCCGACTACTCGCGCAAGCAGATAGACGAGCTGGAAGCGGCGGCCAGGATTTACAAGGCCAAGGGCATGGCCTGGATGAAGGTCGTCGCCGGCCCCGACGGCAAGCCGGCCCTGGAAGGCGGCGCGTCCAAATTCTTCGCGGATAACGCCGCCGAGCTCATAAGCGGCCTGGGCGCCAAGCCCGGCGACCTCATCCTGCTCGTGGCCGACGCCAAGCGCAGGATAGCCAACATAGCCCTTGGCGCCGTGCGCTCCAAGCTGGGCAAGGACTTAGGCTTCTGCGACCCGAAGGTATTCAAGTTCGCGTGGATCGTGGATTTCCCCATGTTCGAGTGGAACGAGGAAGAGAACAAGTGGGATACCGCCCACCACATGTTCACCTGGCCCCAGGAGCAGTACCACGCCACGATGGAAAGCGACCCCGGCTCGGTAAAGGGAGACCTCTACGACCTCGTGCTCAACGGCTTCGAGCTCGCCTCGGGCTCCATCCGCATCCACGACCCCGCGCTGCAGAAAAAGGTATTCAAGATCGTGGGCTTCGATCCAGCCGAGGCGGAGAAGAAGTTCGGCTTCCTCACGGAAGCCTTCAAGTACGGCGCCCCGCCCCACGGCGGCATAGCCCCGGGGCTTGACCGCCTGGTCATGCTCATGGCCGGCGAAACGAGCATCAAGGAAGTCATAGCCTTCCCCAAGAACTCCTTCGCCGTCTCTCCCATGGACGAATGCCCGAACGAGGTGGATCAGAAGCAGCTGGACGAGCTCCATCTATCGATTCGATACCCGGATAAGCAATAAGCCCCGAGAGAGGCCGCCCCTAGCGGGGCGGTTTTTTTTATCGTCGGGTTTTATAATTTAAAACATGGGAAAGCCGATCATGGTATAATAAAGGCATACCGCTTTGCATGGAGTCATCATGGAAAACGTTGACATGGCTAAGCTCGGGGCCGACATCGTGTGCAGGCTTTCTTTGCGCGACCAAGTATCGCTCGCACGCGCCGCCTCGCGGGGCGAGAGCCTGCCGCTCCCCTTGATCGAGGAACTGAAGGCAATAAGCGGCGGGGCGAATTTCTTAAGCCTGAGCGGCGCGGCTATAGGGCCGGAGCAGTTCGCGACGATAGCGGAACGCCTGGATATCTACGCCAAGGCGCGGCTTGAAAAAGAGCTGAGCGCCGCCGATCCCGCGGCCGCGGCCGCGCTCAGGGGCGGGATATTCAGTTTCGACGAGCTGGAGCATGTGCATATCGACGCGATGAAGCTCGTCTTAGGCTCCTGCGATCAGCACGATATTTTTTACGCGCTCAAGGGCGCCAGCCCCATGATACGAGGCAAGGTATTCAGCGCGCTGGGAGCCGATTCGGCGATGAAGCTCAAGGTACGCCTCGATACGGCGGGGCCGGTGGAATTCTCGGCCGTCGAGGCTGCCCAGCAGGCTATAAGCGCTATAGCCACCGAACTCTTCAAGCGGGGCGCCATAGCCAAAGGCTGATCAGTAACCCGCCAGCCTATCCACCCTGCCAGGGGGCTGCCTGCCCTCCTCCAGGGCCGCTATGCCGGCGGCTATCTGCCTGGCCGCCTGCGCTTCCGGCGTTATGGCCGCTATGTGGGGCGTCATGCACACCCGCGCGTGGGACCAGAACGGGTGTCCGGCAGGCAGGGGCTCACCGTCGAACACGTCGAGCATAGCCCGCCCCAGCCTGCCGCTATCCAGGGCTACCAGCAGCTCCTTATCCCGCACGAGCCTGCCCCGGGCCAGGTTCACGAGCCAAGCGCCGTAGGGAAGCATAGCCAACTTAGCCGCGTCGAGTAGCCCCTCGGTGGCGGGACTGAGCGGCAGGAGGACTATGAGCAGCTCGGATCGCGACAAGGTACGCTCGAGACCGTCCGGTCCCGAATAGCAGGCTACGCCCGGCAGTGTTTTGGGGCTTTTACTCCAGGCGCTCACGCTGAAGCCGAAATCAGAAAGGGCGCGGGCCACCGCGCCGCCTAAGACGCCCAAGCCCAGCACCCCTACCTTAAGCCCGCCCCGTTCCGCGTAACGCCCCTCTCCCCATATTCCCGCGGCCTGGTCCGCGCGATAGCGGTCGAAGCCGCGCAGGCGCTCTAGGCAGGCGTAGAGGGCATACTCGACCATCTGGTCGGCCATGCCGGCGTCCTCTATGCGGTAGAGCGGCAAGCCGGGAGGCAGGCCTTCGGCGGCCAGGAGCGAGTCCACCCCCGCGCCGAGCGCGAAGGCGGCCTTAAGCCGGGTCTGCTCGGCGAAGAAGGCGGCGGGAGGCCGCCAGAGCAGGGCGTAGTCGCAGGCCGGGGCGCCCGGCCAGGCATGCAGTCCCGGCGCCGGGCCAAACGAGGGCATAGAAGAGAAGGCCGCCGAGAGCGATTCAAGCCAGGGCTTAACGCCCTCGGGGCTATAGAGCGCAATATCCACTATGCGCTGTACAGCGCGACGAGGGCCGCGCCTATGGCCTGCGACAGCTCGCCTAAGCGAGCCGCCGAATACTTGATCTTCTTGCGCTGGGCCGGCCAGAGATAGGGCTTGGCCGCGCCTTCCAGGGTCTTAAGGTAGCGCGCGCGGAATTCTTCCGTCGTGCTCTCGGGGTCCATGAGCCCGCCGCCTATGACCACGAATTCGGGGTCCACGGCCATGGCCAGGCTCGCCACGTGAATGCCGAGGGCCTTGGCCTGGAAATCGAAGATTTCGTTGGCCAGAGCGTCGCCCTTCTGGGCGAGGGTGCGGAGCGAGAGGACCTTCTCCTTGATAGGCGCGGGCGAGCTCGCCAGCGGGTGCTCCGGATGGCGCTCCAGCATGACGGCTAAGAGCTGTGGCAGGCCCGATATGGTGGTGTAGGCCTCGACGCAGCCCCAGTCGCGGCCGCAGCCGCATTTGAAGACCGGCATGTCCATGAGCTGCAAAGGCAAAGGCATGTGCCCGCCTTCCATGCCCACGAGCGAATCGCCGTCCAGGGGCAGGCCGCGGTCGTCCACGAAGGCAACGCCTAGGCCGGAGCCGGGAGCCAGCATGAGCACCGTGCC
>JBGSKZ010000223.1:0-18026 GCA_041741035.1 Treponematales bacterium | reverse complement strand
CGATGAAAAGCTATCCTTCATCGACGAAGTAAAACTAGATTCATCCGACATCCACGTACGCAAGGTTTACCCTAACGCATTTTGGAAAACCGACCTGGAAGATATCTTGAGAAAGCATAAAATCGATTATCTAATCCTATCCGGCTTTGCCGCCGAGCACTGCGTTCAAGCCACCTTTCAAGGCGCAAAGGAACGCGGCTTCACGGCCGCCATCCTTCAAAACGGCATCTTATCGACGAAGCCGGACGTTATAAGCGCCGCGTACAGGGACCGGGAAATAGTATCGTACTCTACGATCGAGTACCTGGTTAAGGCAATCAGCTAGGCAGGTATTGATACGGGAAAAGGCCAAACCCCTCCGCTGGCATTATGATCCGACGCGGAAGGAAGTAACGCCGGAAGCGAGCCGGCCCCGTTCGGCAAGAAAGAAAGATATTGCGGAATTGCCGATCTCAATAAAGAATTTATTGCTCGCGGAATCTTTATACGAAGCGTATCAGGCTCGGCCTTTTTATCAAAGGAATGACTATATCCATTGGATTTTGAGCGCTAAGCGCGAGGAAACCGCGCAAAAGAGAATAGCGCAGATGATAAGAGAACTAAGGGCAGGTACTCTCTATATGAATATGGATTACAAGAAATAAGCGCCGATACCTGAAAAAGCAGTAAGCCCGATTATTCTGGATGACGGGCTGGATCCTCCTGTGCCAGCCTGCCTACAAGAGAGCCGACAGGCGATTGCTAAGCGCTCGCATATCAGCGATACGCTCGAGCCCCGCGCTGATAAGCGTTTCAGCTACGCTTGCCTCAAGGCGGCCGCCGAACATAACTACAGCGCTAGACGGCACTAGACGCCTGAGCAATAAAGCCTCCGGTATAGCGTTTGCAGCCTGACTCGACCATATAATCGAATACACGACGGCACGGGCGCGCTTGCTTTCGGCGACGTAGGCTAGCTCTTCCGCGGGAGTTCCCGGGCTAAAGCGAAGAGGGCACCAGCCTGCCGAGGCCGCGTACATGGCGGAACCAATGAGCCCCGGTTCATGCTCAAGCCCCGCTGCGCTCGATAAAACCACGCGCGGCGCGTCGGAGCGGACGGGTATAGCCGCGCTTACTAAACCGAGCACCTCACGCAGGCGGGCATGAGCAAAAGAAAGATGCGCGGGGCGCAAGGCGCCGTTCTCCACCGCCTTGTTCGCCGCTTTGAGGAAGGGGAACATGAAGCCGTCTATGAACTCCATACGGCCGAAAGAACGTAGAGCGTTTTCAAACATGGAGTCAAGCATCGCGGGCTCGAGAGAAGGAAGCGCAGCGAGAGCCTCCGCTATCGCCGGGTGAGTATGATCAGTCAGCGTAGCAGCTAATAAGGCAGCTATATCTTCAAGCGGCAACGAGGCGATTGAGCCGATAGAGTGCCCTGCGGCTCTAGCGCGCGCAAGCAAAACTAAGCGGCTGACCTGCTCCTGCGTGTAGCGGCGGCGGCCGGTAGCCGTGCGTTCCGGCCGTACCGCGCCATAGCGAAGCTCCCACGCTCTAAGCAGATAGGGCGAAAGCCCCGTCCTAAGGGAAACTGTATGTATAGAAAAACCATCCATATTGTAGTCTATATCATAATTATTTTCATCTGTCTAGATATACCTCATTATTGTATAGTTTTTTTCTATACAATACTTGCCTATCATGCTCACAATCTATACATTATATAAATCTTAATGTTTATCTGGAGGTTTTTATGGTTAAGCGATTGATAGCGGTATTCGCCCTGGTCCTTAGCGCGGGAGTAGTTATGGCAGCCGGTTCGAAAGAGCCGAAGATGGAAGCGACTACCATCGTAGACGTGGCGGTGAAAGATGGCCGATTCACCACCCTGGTGGCTGCCCTTAAGGCAGCGAAGCTTGACGGAACCCTTATGGGCGCCGGTCCCTTTACCGTTTTCGCGCCTACTGACGCAGCCTTTGCGAAGCTTCCTGCCGGCACGGTCGATGCTCTGCTTAAGGACATCCCTGCCCTTACAAAAATTCTACTGTACCACGTTGTAGCGGGTCGGGTAGCGGCTGCTGACGTAGTGAAGGTAACGAGCGCGGCTACTCTCAACGGGCTACCGGTCATGGTCAAGGCTAGTGGAAATACGGTAAAAATCAATGACGCCACGGTGCAGATTGCCGACATAGCCGCGAGCAACGGCATTATCCATGCCGTAGACACCGTAATACTGCCGCCCAGCGGCGATATCGTGGACGTGGCGGTAGCCAATGGCAGTTTCAAGACCCTGGTAGCCGCGGTACAGGCCGCTGGCCTCGTAGAGACTCTGAAGAGCGCCGGGCCTTTCACCGTGTTCGCACCTACCGACGCAGCGTTTGCTAAGCTGCCTGCCGGTACGGTCGAAGCGCTGCTAAAAGACCTTCCTAAGCTAAAGAGTATCCTCACCTACCATGTCGTATCGGGCCGGGTGTACGCCGCTGACGTGGTCAAGATAAGCTCCGCTATAACGGTACAGGGTTCATCGATCATGATAGGGGTGGACATGGGAGCCGTGAAACTCAATGGCTCTTCTACAGTAGTTATGACCGACATACTCACTACCAACGGCGTAATCCACGTAATCGATAGCGTAATCCTTCCAAAATAAGTCGCTGCATCCTGCCGGCGGTGGTTAGGGTTAAGCCCAAGGCCACCGCCGTTTGAGGGGGAAAGGCGTAAAGCCTTTTACCGCTAGATAAGCCAAGCGCGCACTTCCTAGATATACAGTTCCAATCGCTCGGCAAGCTTTAATCCGCGCCTTGCGAAAGCGCGTAGAAAGAGGCTGCGACCGTGAGCATGCAGCCTGCCCCGGCTATGATCCAGGGCGCCTTTCCGTTGCGTAACTGCGTCGCCGACAGAAGGCCGATGCCCGCATAATACCCGACTACATAGGGAATGAGTATCGCCTGGTTGCGCGGCTCGCGGTATTCGACTTGGAATACATGGTCGACGAGGGCCGCGCCTAAAGCCCAAGCGGCATAGGAGAGGAGCCCTACGGTCGCCGCGTCGGCACGGTCCATGGCGATATCGGCAATCGCGAATCCGAGCGCCGGCGCTCCTATGGCTTCCGTAAGGTATCCGAAAGGCTCTGCGAGATTCGGGGCATGGACCCTGGCCATGAAGAGCGCCAGGCCTGCTGTATTCGCGGCAGCTGCGATCCAGAAATCCGGTTCGGACAGCCAAGTCGGCGTGATTTCAACGGGCGTATCATTGGGTAAGGCAATTATCAAGTTCGGCATAGCCAATGCGATCATGGCCGAGAATAACGCTATGCGCGTTTTCATAAGCGTTCCCCTCTTTTTTATCTAGGCTCTTAATGCTGCTCGAAACGACAATAAAAGCCAGGCTTACTCCCGCACCCCCCGATTGAGCCTTGCGACTATGCCGATGAGCTTAAGCAGTGAACTCGCCAGGGTAATGAATAGCAGGAAAACCAGGAGCATCAGCAGCTCAAGGAATAGATTCTGCGCAAGGGCTATTCGTTTTGACAGGATAGAAAGATTAGTTAATAGCAAAACCAACGACGTGATGTGGACTAAAACCAGCGCGCGGAATTTCTTTAAAAGAGAATCGTTATCAGAATATACGTTCGCGTACTTATTGCCCGGTACCGTTACGAAATAACGCCATAAGCCGCTGGAGCAGACCAGATTCCAGCCGGCATCCTTAAAGATAGCCTCGTACTCCGCGTCTGTGGCTTTCCCGGCAAACTTGAGGTCTATATAATAGAGCAGGTCCTGCGGTTCCGCCTCAACGAATTCGTAGAAAAATAGCCGGACCTTTTCAAGGCGCCATCCGCGCGCGGCCATGGCTTCCAGCCAGCGCGCCTCCTTTTCATATGCCCACAATCCGAACAGCTTAAACTGCCGCTTTTTCGTTTCAGCCATGTGCCTCACTCCTTATCCGGACTGATAGCGAGAACCAGCGTCTCCGCATGATGTATAAGCTCTTTTAGGCGCTCTACCTCCATCTTAACCAAGGCTATGCCAAGCTCCGTGATGCGATATTCCTTTTTTCGGGAACTGGAGGGCCGTTCGCCGTGCGGCGTAATAAGCCCGATGGCATTGAGGTTGGACAGCGCTCCGTAGAGCGTACCGGGGCCGAATACGATGCGCTTCCCGCTTAACCTTTCCACCTTCTGCATAATGCCATAGCCATGGAGCGGCTCCGCCAACGCTATCAGGATATAGAGAGAAGTCTCTGTCAGCGGCATCATGTTCCGGAGCTCTTGAAGCTTTTCCATTCCAGCCTTTCTATTGCTACGCCATTCGTTATATCGTCAAACGTTATAATAGCGCTGAATTCTAGTACCGTCAATAGTTCATTAGTTCCCCGAAGCTTATTGCTCTTATCCGGGCCTGGCTATGCTCGTTTGCTTTAGGAATACATCGGCGTTCTCTAGCGATACCCGCGCAACATACACAAGCTTCAGAATACATTTAAGTGCATTACGGTGCGCCAAGTGCCTTGATGAGCTCCCGCTGGTATGCTGGAATATCGTCCACCACCCTGCCCCACACGCGGTTACCATCCCGGAAGGCTGCTTCATCTACCCACAGGCCACCGGCGTTTTCCAGGTCGTCTTTAATGCCCAAGCTGCCCGTCGCCTTCCGCTTGTCGAGAATTTTCGCGCTGGCGGCTACCCACCCGGCATGGCATATGAAGCCGAGCACCTTGCCGGCCTTGTCCATTTCCCGTACCAGGCGCAGCATATCTTGGTCACGCCTCATCTTGTCAGGCGCGAAGCCGCCCGGCACGAGCAGGGCGTGCAGATCATGGGCGCTTAGCTCGGCGCTGGAAGCTTCGCTCGTGGCTGTAAGCCCGCCGGACTTACTGGTATAGTATTCTCCGGCTTTGCTTCCAATGACCAGCACGCTATACCCCGCCTCGCGTACCCGCATAGCCACCGACCAGAATTCCAGGTCTTCAAACAAGTCGGCTACCAGCATGCCCACGGTATGCCGCGGATCAAAATCCTTAAAACTCATAACGTGCCTCCTACGATATTCTATTACGTGCCGCAGTAGGTCATAAACGGCGCGGGTTCAGCGGTAATGGCAGGTTCCAGTTCAGGCAGGGCTGAAGCGGGGTCCCAGGGCTTTGCCAGGCTTGTAGCGAGCCACAAAAAAGGCTGCAGGTCGCCGCGCTCGGCGGCATCCAAAGCGCTTTGTACGGGTCGGTTTCTAGGATGGATAGGCGGATTGCAGGCTGTCATGAGCTCTGCCGGCGAGGCTTCGCCTTGTATGCGTTGCCGCCACTGCCCGAGCCAGTCTCCTTCCGGCAGGGAAAAATCGCCGCTTCCTTTGGCCGCCAAGCGGGTAAGCGCCCGGAAGGTGGCCGTGAAGTCTGCCTTGTTTTTTTCCATCCAGGACAGGAGCATTTGAATCAGAGTATCGTCCCCTGAGCGCCGCCGGCTAAGGCCTAGCTTCCGCGCAAAGCGGGACTTCAGCTTTTCGCTCATGGCGTCGTTAAAACGCTCAAGAGACTCCTGGGCAAGGGCCAGGGCTTTTTTAGGATCTCCGTCAAGGAGGGGCAATAAAGCCTCCGCGAGCCGTGCATGGTTCCAGGCGGCTATGGACGCTTGCCGACCCCATGCATAACGGCCATGCCTATCGATACTGCTGAATACTTGTTCAGCGCTATACGCGTCAAGGAAGGCGCAGGGGCCGAAATCGATGGCCTGCCCGCTTATGGCCACATTGTCGGTATTCATCACCCCATGGACAAAGCCTATGCTCATCCAGCGCGCCACGAGCTCGGCCTGCGCGCCGCCGACGGCGTCTAAAAAAGCCAGGTAGGGCTGTTCCTCATCGCGGACCTGGGGATAGTGGCGGGCAATAGCGTAATCCGCAAGGGATTTGAGCGCCTTAGCATCGGCGAGGGCGGCCGCATATTGAAAGGTGCCTACCCGCAGATGGCTGGCCGCCACCCTGCAGAGTATGGCCCCGGGCTTGAGGCTATCGCGCTGTATAGCTTCTCCGCTCAGGACTACCGACAAGGCCCTGGTGCTTGGAATACCGAGGGCATTGAAGTATTCGCCTATCAGGTATTCCCGCAGCATGGGACCGAGGACAGCCTTACCGTCGCCCCCGCGGGCATACGGAGTAGGGCCGGAACCCTTGAGCTGCAGGTCCCATCGTTTAGCTTGGGGATCGATGAGCTCGCCAAGTACGGCAGCCCTGCCGTCACCAAGCCCGGTAAAATGACCGAATTGGTGGCCGGCATAGGCTTGGGCAAAGGCCCTTGCCCCCGGCGGCGGCTTGGTACCGGATAGTATAGCCAAATCCTCCTGCCCCGGCACCGAGCCCATGCCCAAAGCTTCCGCGAGGCTTTTATTAAACACCGCCCAGCGCGGCGAAGGCGCGGTATCGGTGCTTACGTAGGAGTATAGTTGCTCCGGCAAAGCCGTGTAGCTCGATTCAAGTTTCCATAGCAGCATGGTGGAAAATTACCTCTATAGTACTTGAAAGGAAAGGCGCTGCCCGTGTAAGGCGCGAATATGCTTTAGAGCCTATCGAGCGAGATACTCACTACGATTTCTCAGAAAACTGTTGTAGACTAGCGGCATGGAAGCAGCGCTTGCCGATGTGCTCGTCATAATTCATTTTTTTATCGTCGCCTTCTGCGTGCTAGGAGAGCTGGCTATCCTGCTAGGCGCCGCCCTTAAATGGAGCTGGATACGGAAGCTACCCTTCAGAATAGCGCACCTGAGCGCGGTACTCTACGTCGCCGGACAGGCCATACTCGGCATATCCTGCCCCTTAACCGAATGGGAATACGCCTTGAGGCACGCAGCTGGCCAGCGTTATGAAGAGGATCTGTCTTTCGTAGCCAGGATAGTACGAAGCGTCATTTTTTATGACTTCCCCCCATGGTTCTTCACGGCCCTGTATGTAGGCTTTGGAGCCGCGGTCCTCCTTACCTTTATTATTATTAAGCCTGTTCGCACGAAAAAGAGTTGAGCGAGTGCCGTTTTGGCCGGGATACGAGGCTTGTGTCTGAGTGTGCTATGAACCTTGTAAGAGCGGCATAGCCAAGTGGCTCATACAATATGATGTAGCGTGTATATCTAGGACACAAGCTTTGTAGAACTAGAAGCACTTCTCTCTGGCAGGAAGTTTCATTCCAGCAGGGCAGGAGGCCGCATGGCAAGAAATACTAATTTGCGTTAATAATACTTTATTACTGACGATGCCGAAAGCGAGAAACTAATAAATACCAAGATCGTAGTATTCTTGCTTAACACACTCGACCTATCCTAAAAACAATGTTTTACTGTCACCATGATGGCCTACGATGAACGCGATACCATATTCTCGCGGATGGAACTGAGCTTTGGCAGTCAGCGCTACGAGTCCTACTATGCCGCCCACCCGGAGACGAAAACCGCCGATGATATAGCCAGGTCGCGGCTTGCCGCCTCCGCAGCGGCCGCGACCGCTGCGCCAAAGCCTGTCCAGCCTGTCCATCCTGCGCCTAGGCTTGCTGAACAAGGCGGGCCTATCCTGCTCGTTTTAAACTAAAGCGCGATCGCTTACGGTGTCTGCGGAAACCAGTCTCTTTTCCCGGTATATCACGGTAAAGCCCGGATAGGCTTTTGTTTTGTAAATCCTATATCCTGCCTTTTCATAGACGTCCTGGGCCTTGGCCATGATTTCTCCGCTACCGGTATACAAACGCAGTACCTGCTTGCCCCGCGCGATAGCCGCTTTTTCCGCGTAGCTTAATAATGCATTGCCGATACCCTGTCCCCTGGCTTGAGGAGAAACCACAAACCAAGATAGCCAATCGGCTTCGGCGGCATCTCTATTCAAAGTATATAGGCCAATAGTGCCCAGTACTTCGCCAGTCTCCGACTTGGCAACATAAAAGGTATCTAAATCTCGATAGCCAAATAGCTTTAAAAGGAATTTAACGATGGGGTTTAGCCGATGCTTATAGGCAACAAAGAACATACGCTCCATGAGTCCTTGCACGGGGAATATTCGATTGACCAGTTTTTTAGCGGCGTTCAACTCGTGTTCATTGGGGCTCATTATCTCATAGTCCATCTACTGCTCCTCATAATTTGAATATGACGTCATATTCAATATATTAGATAGTGGTCTTGCTGTCAAGCATTGTTGAAGAGGGTACTACGGATGGTGTAAGCTCCCGTATGCCGCAACGACGACAACCGGTACAAAAACGCAGTCATGACACCGTTGATCGCTTAACCCATACAGCGCGAGAGCTGTTTTCAACACGGGGTTTATACAGCGTGAGTTCACACGATATAGCCAGGGAAGCCGGAGTAAGCGTCGGTACATTTTATCTCTACTTCCCGGATAAAAACGATCTATTCGTCCAACTGCTTCAGCAAAGACTTGATGAATTTAGGAAGGTTAAACTTGAGCTTGGAATTGATCGCTTAATCACGCTGGAAGCCAGGCTGCGCCGCCTTTGGAAACCCCTTATTGCCTGGGCTAAGTCCTGGGATCGTTTTTTTCTGGATGTGTCGGCCCTGTACTACGCCGATCCTCTCGTTCGCCCGGCGATTGACCAGGTGGAGGACGGCTTTGCGCTCGAACTCGCTGAGCTCTTTAATCCCTGGATCATGAGCCTAAGCATGGAAGAGCGTAAAGCAAAATTAGCGTTTATTTACAATCTAATAGAGGCTACGGTACGGACCATTTTACTGTCCGATAAGGACATGGAAACTATCCTGGGGAATGAACTCATAAGCTGTCTTGAGGCCTATCTTGGGGGAGAATAAGCACAGATTCTGAGCGAAGCGCCTCCGCTGCATTAATAAGAGGCGACTGAAGTCGTACCGGATCCGCCTGGATGAACTTAGTAAATATGGCCCATCCGTACTTTTTTCGTTATCAGGTAGCGGGAATTGTATACGTTGGGCTCAATGACTATGGGTATACGCCTGCTTATGAGTATACCGGCATTCGAGAGGGCGGTCATCTTGGATGGATTGTTGGTCATCAGAGCTATAGATCCTATGCCTAGCAGGTCAAGCATGGCGGCCGCAGCCTGGTATTCCCGCGCATCAACCGGCAGGCCAAGGTCTTCATTGGCTTCTACGGTGTCCCGGCCCTGATCCTGCAGGTTATAGGCTTGTATCTTGTTGAGCAATCCTATACCGCGGCCTTCCTGGCGCATGTACAGCACGGCGCCTGCATCGCACGAAGCGATGTATGAAAGGGCCGCTTCAAGTTGATCGCGGCAGTCGCAGCGGAGGCTGCCAAAAATATCGCCGGTGTGGCATTCGCTGTGCACGCGCACAGGAATGTCATGAAGGCCTTCCACGGAACCCCGCACCATAGCTGTATGCTCAAGGCCGCCACGGCTGTCATAGAAGCCATAGATGGAAAAATCCCCAAAGCGGGTAGGCAGTTTTGCCCGGGATATCATGGTGATGCGCCAGCCTCGCCCATCGTCGGATTTATACTCGCGGTGATGATCAGGATCATCGGGAAAACGAGAGGCCTTCATCATAGCCTCCATCGCTTGCATAGTTGCATCCACTGTTTTGTCCTTTTTGAAACGATCTCCGGCCAAGAATGGCTAATCGTCATTAGTGTACGCTGATATTAAAATAAAGTATAAAGAATGCTGGCCAAGGTCAAAGTGAAGATTTATCCTAGTAAACATGTACAAACGACCATTCGTGCTTGTAAGTTTTGCCCAGACCCTTGATGGCGCCTTGAGTAGCGCCGATTCAAAGCCCCTGGCTATATCCAACCCCCTGTCGCAAATACTTACCCATGCCCTGCGCGGCAGGCTGAATGCCATATTGGTAGGCATAGGCACGGTGCTTGCCGATAACCCGGCCTTGAGCTGCCGGGTGGAGGAACTGGCGGAAAACTGGGCTGCTGCCGCGGTAAGTGGCGCAAGGGCTTTGCCTGGCGTCCGGACTGGCGTCCCCGCTTACCGGCAGCCGCACCGTATAGTCCTGGACCCCCGGCTTGATATACCCGAGCAGGCTTGCATACTCGAAGGGCTCGAGGAGGCCCCTCTTACCATATTCTATCACCCGGTCTTGGCCGGCCAGAAACATACAAGCAAGGCCGAACGATTGGCTGCGCGGGGCATTACCCTCCGGCCGACAGCTGGCCAGAGAGCGGCATGGGACGAGATTCTTGCGTACCTGGAGCAAAATCAGCTCGCCAGCGTCTTCATAGAAGGCGGAAGGCGGGTTTTAAGCTCGGCGCTGGAGGGCGGTTATGCAGATGCCCTCATCCTTACCCAGGCTCCCTTCATACAGGGAGGGTCGGCCAGCTGGTACCCCAGGGAGGCTCCCCGGGGCTTTGCCCTGGCATCGGCTTTGCGCGCCGGCGATGACCTGGTCGTGGAGTATCTTCCGTGCAACCCGGCGGGTCCGGAGCGGGAGGCTGGCAGGCTCTTGGCAGCTGAAACCCGGCGCCCGCCCTACCGCAGCCTGGCCCTGCTCGCCGCCGAGCTGGGCATACCGGGACTGGAACCCTTAGTCCCCCAGCCTGGAGCCTCCCGCCAGTTCTTAGGCGTACCGGCAGCCTCTGTAAACGCCGCCTCCGTGGCCGCAGCCTCCACGGCCGGAGCGCCCCTAGCTTCGGAAGCGGATCATGAGTGCAGACAATTGGTCTTTAGCGCGCCTGGCAAGGTAGGCCTGCGAACGCTACGCCTAGAGCCAGCGCCGGATGAAGTACTGGTGCGCTCGCGCCTTATGGGCATAAGCGCGGGAACGGAGCTGGCCGTATTCCGCGGCGAATGCGCGGATTTCTCAGGAGAGAGCCTGCCTGGGCTACGTCCGGCGGGCTATCCCTTTCCGTATGGCTACATTAACGTGGGCTTAGCCCCGGACGCAAGCCGGGTGTTCGGCTTTGCAGCCCACCAGGATAGGTTCTGCGCCAGGCCAAGCGAGCTTATCCGGCTTGGCGGGCTATCCTGGGAAAACGCGGTATTCCTGCCGTCTATGGAAACCGCCCTTGGCATCGTGCACGATGCCCATCCGCGGCTTGGCGACCGCTACTGCGTGGCCGGGCAGGGTATCGTGGGCTTGCTGGTAACGCGCATACTGGTTTCCATGGGCGTGGCGGTGATTAGCCTTGATACCAGCGAGTTCAGGCGACGTATAAGCCGGGAGGCAGGAGCCCTGCCGCTGGAACCCGGCGATCCCGAGCTATCGGCTGATATAGCCAGGCTTAGCGGGAGACAGGGCTGGGACCGCGCCATCAATTGCAGCGGCAGCGAGACGGCTTTACAGCTTCTCATAGACCTTGCCCCGGCGGATTCCACCATCGTTGAGGCATCCTGGTATGCCGACCGCAGGGTGTCGCTGGGCCTCGGCCAGGCCTTCCACCGGAAACGACTGCGAATAATGAGCAGCCAGGTAAGCTTCTTAGGCCCGGCAATGGGCATAGGGTGGACTAAAGCCCGCCGCTTCGCCGTGGTGCTGGAGCTCCTGGATAGGCTGAGCCCGGAGGCCTACATAAGCCACCGATACTCCATGGAGGAGGCGGATAAGGCCTATGCCCTGCTTTCCACCCCGGGAGCCGAAGTACTGCAGATAGTCATAGACCCGATTTTGAACAAGGAGCCTTAGCCATGTTTACCACCGGCGTAGAACGCCCGCTGAATGCCAGGCATTACCTGCCTACGGAAGAAGGCCCCGAGGCCAAGGATCATCAGCATCCTTATGTAGTGGAATGGCTGATACGGGTTCCCTCCCTTGACGAAAAAGGCTACGGCACGGACATAGCCTGGATGGAACGAACGATTGAGGCCATACTGGCTGACATAGACGGCGTACTTCTAAACGATCTGCCCGCTTTCTCCGCCCGCCTGCCAAGCCTTGAAAACCTCTGCGTGTACTTGTGGGAACGCTGCGCCGCCACGGGCATCGCAGGCACAAGCGGCGGCAGCATGAGTATAAAGATCTGGGAGAACGAGCACGCCTGGGCCCAGTACGACGCAGCCTTCGCGCGCCGGCCATGAGCCCACGAGCGCAGGCTGTGCTCTGCCTTGAGCCGCGCATTAATGGCCCGCGGCTCTCAGGAGGTTTCTTCTATAATGATTGCCTTGCCGCCGCGGCACTAGCACAGGGAGGTGGCCTATCGCTGCCGCAGGCCGACGGCCTGCCCAGCTTTAGCCTACAGGCCTGGGATGGCGGCCACCTGCCGCCTGGCATTGTGCTCCTTGACAGCCTCTGGTGGTATGTACACAAGCGCCCCCTGGATGTGCTGTCTGAGGCGCTTGCGGGCCGCTCCTGGGGCATTATCATGCACGGCCTGCCCGATGAAGATGCAGGCCTGCTTGGCGATATGGCGAAGGCGAGCTTCGTGCTGGCGCCTTCGTTCTGGGCGGCAAGCCAGCTAAATTTTGTCCGGTCGTTACGAACGGCCGGCGGGCGCTTGGATGTACGCATCCTCTACCCCGGCTGGGATGGCCGGCCGGGCCTCGTGCCAGGCTTGGCGACAAGCTTGGTGCCAGGTTCAGCACAAGACTCGAATATAGGCTGCTGCGCTTCAGGCGCGACATCCGCAACGGTCATTGCAAGCAGCTCAAACTGGACCCGCGCCAAGGGCCTGATTGAAGCCGCCACCGCCCTGGGCACGGTATCGCGGCAGCCCTCCTGCCCTCCTTGGATATGGAAGGCCGCGGGTATGCCCGATCCCGTCTTGATACGGGAGGCAAGGATCTGCCTCGGCTCTATGGCCGGACGGCTGGAGCCGCTGGGCCACCTGGATCCGGAGGCCCTGCTCCAGCTCCTGCATAGCGCTGATATCTTTCTGCATCCCAGCAGGCAGGAAACCTTCTGCCTGTCGGTTTTCGAGGCAGCCCTTGCCGGCTGTAGGGTGGTGGCCCGGGCCATAGGCGGAGTACCCGAAGCCGTACAGCTTGCCGGGCTTTTGCGCGGCCAGCTGGGCTTGCCGCCCGCGGCCGTATATCTAGTACCGGAGGCTGGGCAAACGGACGGCGGGAAAGACCAGCTGGGCGTAGCCTTTGAGGCGGCCCTGCTCGCAGCCTCGGCTAAGCCGCTAGCTTCCGAGCCCCTCCTACCCGCAGTCCAGCCCGGCCTGCTGCACGAATACTCCTGGCAGGGCCGGCTCGAGAAACTGTTGCTCGGACTATCGGACGGGCCCCTGCCCGCTACTATCAAACCGGAACGAGTCGAGGCATCATGAATATCTATAGTCCCCTGCGCACCCGCTGGCTGCCAATCGCCGCCCTTGGAGCACTAGCGGCTAGCCTGCTAACGATCGTATGGCCGGCATCCGGCAGCGCGGCGCTGCTTGCGGCGTCTCTGGCCAGCCTGCCCCTCATACTCTGGGGCTTGCGCCTAGCCGCCGCCGAACAGTCCCTTAAGCTGCGCGGAACCTTATTGCGGCCCGCCAACCTGATAAGCCTGGCCAGGCTAGGGCTGGGAGTCCTGGCCGGCTTGCTCGGAGGCTTGTTCGGAGGCCCCACGGGCGGCCAGCCCGGCGGCTCGCCCGTAGGGTGGTCCGGTTCATACGCCGCCGAAGGCTTAGGGCCCTTTGCCGCGTTCCTGGCCATCCTGGTGTGCCTGTCCTTCATCATGGATGGCCTGGACGGGCTGGCCGCCAGGCTCGAAGCCGGAAATGCGGCTCGGTCCGGCATATCCGCCCCGGAACTGGCAGCCAGGCGCGCCGTAGGCGCCTGGCTCGATATGGAGGCCGACAGCCTCCTATTTTTCCTGTATAGCCTACTCTTAGTAGCGCGTACGCCTGTTCCGGCCCTGTTTCTCAGTGTTGGTCTTTTCCGCTACGCGTTCGGCGTTCTATTCTCCCTGCCGCCCTGGCAGCTCAAGGTACGGCCCCTCTTCTCCTGGACGGCCAAGACCATAGCCGCGGTCGCGGAGTTCTGCCTCTGCACCTTATTCCTGTTGGAGGCAGGACTGGCCGGCCTGGCCTCCTGGCCGGCATTAGCGTGGCCTGTTTTCGTATATGTACCCGTAGCCTTGCTAACATTCTCTTTTGCTCTAGAAGGCATACTGCGCCTGCGTGAGTTTTCCGTCCTCGGTTCCGCCAGGCATCTGGCAGGCTTATTCCATTCTTTTTTAGTGTACCAGTGCATACCAGGAAGGCAGGCCAGGCTCCGCCGTTTATCGGATAAGTTCTTAAAGCCCGGAGACCTGGCCATTGACGTAGGCGCCCATCTTGGCAACCGGGTGCGCGCCTGGCGCAGCATGGACGTACGGGTCGTGGCGGTCGAGCCCCAGCGTTCCTGTGCCGCGGTACTGGCTAATTGGTTCGGCACCGATTCCGGAGTAACGCTCATACCCGCAGCCTTAGGCGCAGCCCCAGGGGAACTGGAGCTCAGGGTAAGCCGGGCCCACCCCACCCTGTCTTCGGTTTCAGGCGATTGGGTGGAACGTATGTCGCGCCACCGTGACTTCAGCGGGATACGCTGGGACGCAGCCTACACAGTGCCCGTGCTCACCCTTGATCAGCTGATAGCCGACCATGGCCTGCCTGCCTTTATTAAGATTGATGTGGAAGGTTTCGAGGCCCGGGTGCTGGCAGGCCTCAGCCAGAGCGTTCCTGCCCTCAGTTTCGAGTTCCTGCCTCAAGGCTTGCAAGCGGCCTATGACTGCCTTGAGCGCCTGGCAACTCTAGGCAGCTATGAATACAATGTGTCCATGGTGGAGACCTTACGCTTTGTTTTCGATACCTGGGTAGGCGAGGAAGAGCTACGGCGCTTCATAAGCGGCAGCGGGCCAGGCGGCCGCAGCGGTGACGTGTATGCTCGCCTCAGCGGGCTTTGACCCATATCTGGTAGCGGTAAGCAAGCCGGCCTTTGGCCAGCAAGCGCTGCAGCGCGGTGCCGCCGACCAGGTTCTGAGCCCAAGGCCAATGTGGGAACAGCCTCAGCGCCGGAAGGAAAAAAGCCGCCAGCCTGTCCCGCGGCCTGAACAGGCGCAACATGGGGCTCAAGTCCAGGTCGGTCAGCAGTTCCAGGCCCATATCGCGGCAGAGCCCCGACAGGTCAGCGCGGGACGACAGCCCGTAAGCATGCCAGCAGCGCCGGAAGTCCGCAAGGTCACGATCCCTAGCCTCGGGGTCGGCCATGATCATATCGTCACAGATTATCAGCCTGCCTCCTGGCTTCAGGGCCGCGCTGGCATTGGCCAGGGTGGCGCTCAGGTTCGGGCTGTGGAGGAAGCTCTCAAGGGCCAGCACCAGGTCCTGGGGAGGCAGGCCCGCAAAGCTGGCCGGGTCGCAATAATCGCCCTCAAAAATCCTCACCCTGTCTTCAAGGCCGCGCCGTCGAACCAGGCCGGTTCCAAGCCGCGCCTGGGCGCTGGAGACAGTCATGCCGCGGATATGAAGATCTTCGGCGCCAAGGCCGGCGGCAAGGAACATGCAGCTTCCCCCCACGCCGCAGCCGAGGTCCAGTATGTGCCTGGCGCCGGTTTCCCTGGCTATATTCAGCATAAGGGCAGGAACATACTCGGAGGCCTGGGCCGCGTCGGCTATCCCGGGTCCCCATATACCCCGGTGTATGGCCAGGCTCTTTCCGCCCTCTCCGGAAGAGAGGAAGCCGCGGGTATTCCGGTCATAGTATCTGCCCACCGCCTGGCGGGCCGTATCCTGACGAGCATCCTGTTCTGCGTACACCCTGGCCGCCTTTCGCAGACACTATGGCACGGACTGCCCAGGGTAGCAAGTTGAGAAAGAGCCATAGGGGAGCGAACTTGGTACTTCTCCTGCTAGGAAGCGCTGTGTCCACCTTCGGCAACGCCCTGGTGCTGGTGGCCTTATTGGTCCACCTGGCGGGCTTCGCTGACTCCGCGAGGCTCATAGGCATGGTACAGGGCAGCGCCTACCTGCCCATGGCGCTGTTTTCCTATGCCGCCGGGGCCTGGGCGGATAGGCACAGCCCGCGGCTCGTCATGATATGGACCGATGCCCTGCGCGGCCTTGCCATGGTAGCCGGCGGTGTAGCGCTGGAGGCCGTGCCGGGGTTCGGATCGGGGATGGCCGTGCTCCTGCCCCTGGTCTTTATCATGGGAACCCTGCAAAGCCTTTTCATACCCGGGGTCGTGCTGCTCTGCGTGGACGTCGAGCGTCAGCTGGCCGCGGGCGGCCGCCGCCTGCGCGTGCTGGGCCTACGCAACGCAGGCAGCCATGGCGCTACCCTTGCCGGCAACGCCCTTGGAGGCGGCCTGTACTTGATCCTTGGCTTGCCCGCCCTGCTCGTGTTCAGCGGCCTGGGCTTCGTCGCAAGCGCCATAAGCGAAGTATTCCTGAGGGAGTCGCCCCGCGATAAGCCGGATGCCGCGTACTTGACGCCGCGGAAGGTATCAGGCTCCCGGGCAGCGCCTGCGGCCGCCCTCCTCGCTGAGCTTCGCGCCGTGCTAAACACGCCGCCCGTGGACCTCTACCTGCTCGTGCAGATGGCCATTCCCATCCTGACCATGGTACTGCCCAGCTTCCTGGGAGAGATCCTCGGCTTGCCGGCCCAGGCCCTGGGCCCGGTTTTCGCCCTGCTCCTGGCGGGTAGCATACTTGCGGGCCTAGGTTCCAGCATCAGGGCGGGCCGCGGCCCTGCCCTAAGCTCCGCCCGGCTAGACTACCTTCCCGGCCTGCTCTCCGGCCTCCTCCTTGCCGCCGTCGCGCTCCTCGGCAAGACCCTGCCCTTGCCCCTGGGAGCAGCTCTGCTCATCGGGCTCGGCTATTGCCTTGGCAGCCTATACCTTCGCAGCATAGAGGCGGTACAGAACGCTTCGCCTGCCGGCCGCGGCGGCAGGGGCCACGGCTTGCTGGAAAGCCTGTCGTCCATCGTTACCCCCGCCTCCTATTTCGCGGGCGCGGCCCTGTTCAGCCCTGGGGCCTTCGGTAAGGGCCCCCTGCCGCTTAAGCCCATACTTGCTGCGCTCGCCGGCATCCTATCGCTCTACTCCTTAGCAGGCCTTGTCCTTAGGCGAAGCCCCAATAGCCGCTGATAATAGCCAAGGAGTTCGTGAATGATATCGCCGCCGTTCACCGGGCCTTGGAGATGGTGCGGGCTATCCTGCACATGGCCCATAGTCGCGGGTCAATCGGGACGAGCGACGCCGTGGCCGGCCAGGACACCGAGCAGCAGCCGCGGGAAGTCCTCCATGCCCCGGTGAGGCTGGGCCTCATCCTCTGGCACCATGCGCGGCTGAAAGCCCTGCGCGACGAAAGCTCCGATCAGGGCCGCGTTCCCGGACAGCACGTGTATGGGTACCGAGGAACTGGCGTCGGGCTCGGATATGGGTATGCGCGGCTGGTGGTCGCCGAGTATGATCACAAGGCTGTCGGGGGCCAGGTAGCGGGCCATGAATTCCCGGATGATCCTCAATTCATAGTCGATGCTGAAGAGATAGCCCTCGGGAAACTCCCCGCCCCAGAGCCAATTGTTTTTAAAATAGCGCACATGAGCGCCGCGGAACATGGCGCCGTCGCCCAGGCTATCCCAATCGTCCACGTACTCCGGCTGGGCCTCGAAGGGAACGTGGGAATTGGACAGCAGGTACCAGCCGAAAATTGGACCCTCTAGAGCGGGGAATAGCTTGGCGCTTTGGTACAGCAGGTACTGGTCGGGCATCCGGCCAAAGGTTATGAAGGGGCCCTTGTAGCCGAAATCTTTCTGCAAAAGGTAGCGGTCGAACTCATGGATGCCTTCCCATTCCGGGGTCGAGTACTGGGTTCCCGAAGCGGCCAGGATGCGGTAGTAGCCCAGCTCGCCTAAGCGGTGGCTCAGGTTGCGGGAGCCGGAAAGCAGGTATGCGTCGTATTGCTCCTGATTGCGTATGCGTATGCCGGCCAGCAGGCTTGCATCGGCCAGCCAGCTGCGCCCCCCGAAGGCCGGCGAACTGAGGAAAGAGCTGGCGCCTTGCCAGCCTCGCTCGCCTAAGAAATCCGTAAACTCCGCGTATACCTTCTCCATGGCTTGCCGGTATGCGTCCCGGGTAAACAGGGTATGGCCGTAGCTTTCCACGACGAACATATGCAGGTCAGGCAGGCGCGGCGGCTCGGCTTGCGCCG
>JBGSKZ010000222.1:0-10377 GCA_041741035.1 Treponematales bacterium | reverse complement strand
CCGCCCACGAGGCTCGGGCCTGCAATCGTCTCGGCAGGCAGCAGCCTGGCCGCGCCCATGCCCGCGAAGCGGAGGAGCTCGGCACGCTGGTGATCCGCGGGATAGCCCCGGGGAACCCGTTTGAAAGATGTTCCCTCAAAGCAGGGTAGATCCTGCTCAGCTAAGCCGTCCAGGATTTTCTGCAGTTTCTCACCGGCTTTATCTGCCACCGCGGCCCTGTAGCGTTCGAGCGTATCCTTGGGAAAGATATGCTGGCCGCCGTAGAAAAAGATCTGGTCCGTGCCTATATGGAAATAAAAGCCCGGCACTTCAGTCTTCTTTCCGTCGCCGAGCCAGAATATTATTCCCATATTCGTCTTGTAGAGGCGCTTATCAGGCGAGAAGCGTATGTCCCGGTGTATGCGCATAAGGGAGCCGGCGCCGTTGCGGCGGGTGTCGAAGCGTATCGTCGGGTAGTGTTCCTTAAGCCGCGCGCCTAAGGCGACGATGAAGCGCTCGGCAGGCTCGCGCAGGTCCTGTTCGTAGCGCTCTCGGTGTTCTTCAAACCATTGCTTGGAATTGTTTACGCCGAGGTCATGGTAGAATCGCTGCGCGTCTGTACTGAATCCTTCGAAGTCCATCATAGGCCTCCCCACCGCTCTTTTTTCTATCGAACAAAGACCTGGCCCTTCGCTGCGCCGAAACGCATCGTCTGCTCAAGGGCTACCGAATTCGCGCGGCTGAACGAAGCCATAGCCTCAAAGCTCCCGCGACGTGAGAACTGACACAAGGGAGACGGTATAACAGAGCAGCACGGCGATGAAGGCCGCGGTCATCGAGTACTGTAGCGCGGGACTCATAGAGCCCTGCGGGCGGGCTAGCTGCAGCGCCACGCGCGCGAGCCAGAGTATGCAGCTGGCCCCTAAAACGATGGCCATAGAATACCTGTTGGAGCCCGACCCTAAAATTAAGAGCGCGTTCATGAGCCCGAACAATACTAGCGACAATGAAAAGAATATGTTTATAGCGTTCACCGCTAGGATCAATTCGCTAGCCTTTGGATCGATGTAGGAATACCAAGACCAAGTTTTAGGCACGGTGAAGTGCCATATGCCGAAGCCCACGGACGCGGCGCTGCCTATGGTTACCAGAACCTTGGTTAAGAGATTGACCATGGACCGCCTCTCCTTTGCGCAACGATGATGCAAGGATAGCCGATATAATCCAAGCTTGCCAGGCCCGTGCGTTCCGGCTTGGCAATAACCTTGTATCAGGTCGCGAACGGCCTAGGCTGGGCCAGGTATGTACGGGCGTCTATTCTGGTTGAGCGGCTTGGCGGGACAGGCTACGAGGCGCCTCCGCGTAGCGCCCGATGAATTCTCGTACCCGCCTGGTATAGTTTTCCCGGTCGGTATCCCATGATTTGGCATGGCGGGCTCCCGGTACCATCATGAGTTCCAATGGACCCCGCTTAGCCGCCGCCAATTCCCTGGCCATGGAGGGTAGCACATAGTCGTCCGCCTCGCCATGGATGATCAGCAAGGGCAGGCCGGGCAGTCCGCCCGCTTTTTCTATGGCCTTGCGGGGAGCTACGTTGGCCCAGCGGTAACCCAGCTGAAGCTCGGTAAAGAAGCCAGCGAGCGCTAAGAAGGGAAAGGCCGGAAGGCGGTAGTCGGCCTTAAGGCGGAAAGCGAGTTGGGTAACCAGATCCGAGAAGCCGCAGTCGGCTATGGCGAAGGCGAGCGCTCCAGGTTCCCGGGCGGCGTAGAGCAATACCGCCGCCGCTCCCATCGACTCGCCCATCGCCCCTATCGCTGCCTTCGCGCCTAACCGCGCGCGCGCCGTTTCAATGACCGCCCCGAGATCCCCGCTCTCATAGAAACCCATCGTGATGCCTGAGCCTCCGGAATCGCCGCAGGCGCGATGGTCGTAGATGATTACGTCCCAGCCGGATTCCAAGAATATACCGGCGTACTTGGCGCTGCCGGACCTATTGAACGCATACCCATGGGCGATAACGACGACTGGCCGCGCTTGCGCCGTTCCCGCGGGATCAGTTCCCGTAGGAGGCCGATTGCCAGGAGCGCAGAGCCACTCGCACGCCAGATCGTATCCAAGGGGCGAACGAGCGCTGAAGGTTTCCCGGGTTAAAGCCCTCCACCATGCAAGGTCAAAGTATCCTTTTTCTGCCTCGGCGATAAGGTCGGGTTCAACTTGCCGCCTCCCCGGATCCGAGACGCGGCGGGAGAGCGCCATAGCTATGCCTATAAGGGCCAGTAAGGCGAGCAGCGCAGCTAGGGCGATAGCGGCGATAAAGGCAGTCATGGGTTTACCCTAAACCCTGGATCGGGGAAACTCAAGAGAAATGCGCGCAATGGCAAGGACTGCGATAGCTACGGTAGCTTTAAGGCGGCGTGGTTCACGCATTTGCCTAGCCGCGAAGAGGGGCGAAGCTTGCCAAGCCTTTGCGCACGGCATATCCTGTCCGCATGCAAACCAGGCAAGTATTCGGCCTCACCCCGTGGGGTCGCTATTTTATAGCTTCGATTGAAGCCCTTGCCGACGAAGGCAGGCTGGCCAGGGGGGCTCGTATGCCGGCAATGGCTCGGTATACAAATTGTCCGTGAAGGCCGACGCCGTATCGGCCAAGGTGGAAGGGCATTACGCGCCTTACTATCGCGTCGATATCCGGTTCAAGCCGCTGCCCGATAAAGCTCGCGCGGCGCTAATCGCCGTCTTTGCGGCTGACCCTCTTCTCTACGCGCGCGTGTCGGCCGGAGAATTGCCGGAGAGCCTGAGCGAAGCGCTGCGCGCCGCGGGGGTATCCTTAATGCCGCGCCGCTGGTCGGAGATCGAACGTTCTTGCGGCTGTCCGGATTCCGGCGACCCGTGCAAGCAACAGGCAGCAGGGTATTACCTCCTTGCCCAGGAGATAGACCGTGAACCGTTCACGCTCTTTAGGCTGCGTGGCATTGATCCCGCGGTATTGTCTTGCGGGGCTTCTAAGCAGGGCAGCGCGATTACGCCTTCTCCTGCTGTTCCTAAGCCGGCCGGTATTCACTTGGTACCGAATGCCCTTGAAAGGGCAGAACCTAAAAGCTTGCGTTCCGAAGAACGCTAGATCAATCTAGGTTTATCGCTTCTTTGATCAGGTTTACGCATAGTGTGCCATCCACCTCGTCATTGGCATTGAACGTGATGTGCCGCATTTGCCTGCCATCACCATGTAACGCATGCTGCGGATCATGCATGATCGCACCTTTCTGAAATCCAAGCGTGACATAAGCCTTGGAACGCTGCAGATAGCAGAAGAGGCCATTACGAGAGTAGCAGGGCTGACCCCATTTCAGCGCCTCGACCGCGTCAGGCACGGTGGCCATGATTATAGACCTCAGTACAAGCAACTGAGCTTTCTGCCGAGCGCCGGCTTCATCAAACCACTCTTTAATTGCCTTACCCATGCTTAGTCCTCCTTTAGGCTTGTCGATTCGTATTCGGAGAGGGACATGAGGCGGAGCCAGCCGTTGGCCAGGAGAGAGAATGCTCGGGATTCGATGAATAGCCGCTTAGTCTTTCCAATACGTTCCCGGCGTATTATATTTTCATCTTCAAGGGCATTGATCTGCCTCATAATGGTGAATCGCGATACATGGAAAGCATTGCATAGACCGGAAACTGCAATTCCAGGTTCGGCGTACATTACCTCCAGGACGTCGCGGCTAAGTGGATCAGCTAGAGCCGTGAACGCCTTATTCAGCCAAGATCCTTCATTGGTACCCATTGTATTATCGCCAAATAAGCAGGACCAAGGCCGCGCCGATTACCGACATCCAAGGCCGGCTGATTTAAAATGCATACGCGCCAAAGCCGAACAGAAATGACAGCGCTCCTGCTGTTACTACAGCTGGAATTTTCAAAGTAAAATCCATAGTTAAGCTCCAAAGAATATATGTGCGAAATATCGCATATTAACATGGGCCAGTCATGTATTACCTAGTTCCTCGAAACTTGTTTTCGATTTTTCGCGACACTATCAATCTTCACGGCACTGCATGCAAGCTTAAAGAAATCGATCGGCGAAATCCTCGGCCGCGAGGGGCGGGCTCATGACGTAGCCCTGGATGTATTCGCAGCCTTCCCGTACCAGCATAGCGAACTGCTCCTCGGTCTCTACCCCTTCCGCCAGAGTCGCCATGCCGCAGCTTTGGGCCATATGCAGTATAGCCCTCACCATCTCGAGGGCTCGCGGTTCAGTGGCGATATCGTCCACGAATTCTTTGGCTATCTTGAGAATGTCCACCGGCAGCTGGTAGAGGGCGCTTAAGGAGGAATCGCCGGTGCCGAAATCGTCCAGCATGATCTTGACGCCCTTGGCTCGCAGCGCTTCCAGTTTGGCGATAATCCCTTCGGGATTCTCTATGAGGGTGCTTTCGGTTACCTCGATATGCAAGGCATCCCCGCCGAAACCCAAGGCCTCGAGCACGCCGCCGACGTTCTCGAGATAGTTCATATGCGCCAGCTGTACCCCCGATACGTTTACCGAAACCGTCAAAGCGGGATGAAAGCGTTTCCGCCAGTCCCGGAGTTGCCGCAAAGCGTTGTAGAGTATCCATTGGCCTAGGATGTTTATGTGGCCGCTTTCCTCGCTCATGGGAATGAACTTAAGCGGCGATATGGGGCCGTAATCCGGAGTCTCCCAGCGCATAAGGGCTTCGCATGACACTATCCGCTTTTCTTTGTCCACGATGGGCTGATAGGCGATGTGAAAGCCCTGAAGGCCCTTGCTGACCGCCTTGGAGAGCGTCCTCTCCAGTTCGCGGCGCTTGATATGCGTCTCTCCCAATTCAGGAGTATAGATATAGCCCTGCTTATGCCGCTTTTCATAGATTCCTAGGGCTATCTCGGCATTGGCGAAAAGCCCTTCCAGGCTGTCCGCGTGTGAAGGATACAATGCCACGCCCATATCGCACCCGAACGATACATCCATGATCGGGCCGTTGTGGGGCTCTGAGACTTTCTCGTTGAGTTTGTTGAAGAAGGGAAGCACGTCTTCTTCTCGCTTCACGTTAGGCAGGACGACTAGGAATTCGTCGGCCCGGTCGGACTGGAAGAGGAATTCTTCCCCTACAAGATCCTTGATGCGTTGGGCGGTGACGTAGAGCAGCACCTTCTGGCGGTCCCGGTGATGCCAAATCCGCTGGTAGCCCTGATCCAGCCTGATTATGCCGAAGGCGAAAGGCTTTTGGGACTTTTCCCGGATACGTTTTCCTACTTTCCGAAATAGGATGTGTGAGAGTTGAAGGCCCGTGTCGGGATGCTGCATGAGGAGCTTGTTGAGGGCTTCGTTTTTTTCGGCGAGTTCCTGCGCGTGCTCTTGCGCCTTGCGCAGCTCGTCTTTACAGCGTTCTATGGGCGGCTCCTTTGGGATAGCGTACCGATAGCTTAGTATAGTTCACCACTCGCGTATTTTAAAGATCAGCGTAAAGCCGATTCGCGGGCCAAGGCCCTGGATACCGGGCATACTTCAGTTACTATCGGCTTTTCGCCCTGAATTGGCCGGTCACGGAAGATACAGATAGTAAGAGCTTTCATCCTCCTCCATGGCCGGCCAAGTGGCCTGCTTCCAAAGAAAAAAAAATCGCTCATTCAGCGGGAAACCGGCGCCGGCGGCGCTTGGTCCGGAGTCTTCCCCGAACCGGGTTTGGAAGCTTAGCCGGCTGCTCGTGATACACAGGCTCTCTCCGGAGAAGTAAGCATATTCGCCGCGGGATCGTTGGCCGCGGAAGCGCCTACAGTGGCTGTCTTAGCGCCTAAAAAACCGGCGGGTGGCTTGGGCTTGGGGCACAAGGGCTTCCAGTCCCGGTATGCCCAGCTCGGCGGCGAGCAGGGCCAGGCTCCGGTAGGGCGGGCGCCTGGCTTCAGCGGCAAGAATCCTGCCTTGCCCCCGCTCCGGGCCGGGTTGCTTGCCGGGGAGATACTCCGCTATTAGGTCATCGCCAGCGCGCAAGACCGATGCCAGGGAAAAGCCCCGGGGGGCTTCATTGGGGTACCAGCCAGCCGAGCCTCCCTGTATGAAGGGAGCCTGGGTAATGATGAGGGCATCGGCGTAGCCGCCTTCCAGTGCGGAGCTTATCACGCGCCTTCCGCCTTCTATGAAAACGCTCGCCAGCTTGCTTTCGCGCAGGTACGCGAGAATTTCTTCCCAGCCCGCCCTCCTGCCCGCCGTAGGTCTTAGGAGAACCCCTCGCGCAGCCAATCGTTCGGCCTTGCCCGCGTATGCCTTGCCGGCCAAGACCGGATCATAGAATATTGCGAGCGCTGCCTCGTTGAGCCCCTCTAGTATGCGGGCCTGCTCGGGTATATCGAGCCGGGGATCCAGGACTATGCGCCGGGGCTGCCGGTAAGGAGAGCCGCCAGCCAAGTGCCCAGCCTGCGCGCCGGTTAAAGCACTGGCGCCCCCGCCTGCCGCGGCCGCCCATTTTGCGGATAGCTCCTCCACCCGGCAGCTTAAGGCCGGGTTATCGGCAAGCACCGTGCCTATGCCCACCAGTATGGCGTCAAGCCTGCCACGCAGGGCGTGGGTAAGTATTTGCGAGAGGGGGCTGGATATGGCGAGCGGTTTTGAATCGGCGGTACTTAAGGCGCCATCAAGGGTCTGGGCAAAACTCGCTAGCACGAATGGTCGTTTGTACATTAGGAATAGGATAAAGCTTCAAGCGGCGCTCGGCTAGTATTCCTGCCGGTATTTTACCTTGCGGGTAGGCCTTATGAAAATAAAAGTCAGGAGGACCGCCGCCCCAAAGCCCACATATAAAACCGTGAAGAACCAAGGGGGGAAATCATAAAAAATGACGCTTCGAACGATCCTGGCTACGAAGGACAGGTCCTCTTCATAACGCTGGCCCGCCGCTTTCCTTAAGGCGTATTCCCACTCGGTCAAAGGGCATGACGCGCCGAGCATGGCCTGTCCGGCTACATAGAGAACCGCGCTCAGGTGCGCTATTCTGAAGGGCAGCTTCCGTATCCAGCTCCATTTAAGGGCGGCTCCTACCAGGATAGCCAACTCGCCTAACACGCAGAAGGCGACGATAAAAAAATGAATGACGACGAGCACATCCGCAAGCGCTGCTTCCATGCCGCCAGTCTACAACGGTTTTTAGAGAAATCGTAGCGAATCTCTCGCTCGATGGCTCTGAAGCATATTCGCGCCCTACGCGGCAGAGCCTTTCCTTTCAAGCGCTATAGCGGTAATTTTCCAGCATGCTGCAATGGAAGCTTGAATCCAGCTACACGGCTTTGCCGGAGTATCCATATTCCTACTTAAGCACCGATACCGCGCCTTCGCCTCAGTGGGCGGCGTTTAACGCGAGCCTCGAGGAAGCCTTGGGTATGGGCTCGGCGCTCGGGCGGGAGGTTTTGGCGATACTACCCGGTGCCAAGCCGCCGCCGGGGACGAGGGCCTTTGCCCAAGCCTATGTCGGCCACCAGTTCGGTCAATTTTCCAGGCTCGGCGACGGCAGGGTTGCCGTACTTAGCGAGCTCGTCGAGCCCCGGGGAAAGCGTTTTGGATGCCGCCGGGCTCGGCGACTTGCGGCCCTTTTTTCGGCTTGCGGCTAGCCCTTCAAAAACCTGGGACCCCGATTCAGCCCTGTCCGAATTGGAGCCTTCAGCCACGGCTGAACATGCTCCGTTTATGACATACTGCGGCACGTAATCGCATATCATAGGAGGCAAGCTATGGGTTTTAAGGATTTTGATCCGCGGCGTACCGTGGGCATTTTGGTCGCCGACCTTTTCGAGGACCTGGAATTCTGGTCGGTGGCTATGCGGGTACGCGAGGCGGGGTATCGCGTGCTGGTCATAGGGGCTAAGGCCGGAGAACGCTATGTCAGCAAGTCCGGCGGGCTTTCTGCGATGAGCGAAGCCTCCAGCGCTGAAATAAGAGCCGATGACCTGCATGCCTTGCTCATTCCCGGCGGCTTCGCGCCTGACAAAATGAGGCGTGACAAAGATATGCTGCGCCTGGTACGGGATATGGACAAGGCCGGCAAAGTGCTTGGCTTCATTTGCCATGCCGGGTGGGTAGCCGCCAGCGCAAAAATTCTCGATAAGCGGAAGGCGACGGGCAGCCTGGGCATTAAAGACGACCTGGAGAATGCCGGCGGCCTGTGGGTAGATGAAGCGGCCTTCCGGGATGGTAACCGCGTGTGGGGCAGGGTGGTGGACGATATTCCCGCGTACCAGCGGGAGCTTATCAAGGCTCTTGGCGCTCCATAATGCGCTTTTTGGTTAAGGTGGAGCTAGAGCGCCTTAAAGAGCTTATACATCATGCGGATACGCTGGTTCTCGGCATCAGTCCGGATAATGGGTGAGGTTCATGGCTGAAACGATCAAGAGAAAGTTTAAACTGTTCGGGTTGTGGCGTTATTTCGTCACGGTACCGGGCAATAAGTACGCGGACGTATATTCCGATAATAGTTCTCTTTTAAAGAAATTCCGCGCGCTGGTCTTCGGCCATATCATAGCGTTGGCATTGTTTTCAACTAACCTTACTATCGTGTCAAAACGAATAGCCGTTGCGCATAATCTATTCCTTGGGTTGCTGATGCTCCTGGTTTTTCTTTTGCTCACGGCTATAGCGTATTCTCTGCTTAAGCTCGTCGGCATTGTTGCGAGGCTCAATCGGGCCGTTCGGGAGTAGGCTTGGCTTTCTAGTCCGTACGGGACCCGCGCAAGGCGCGGAGTAAGGCTGGCAGTGGGATTAATCCGCGCGTCGCGTAGGCGAAAAAAGAAGGATGCACTCCATGCTCTTCAATAATTTAGATCATAGCAGTTCTTAAAGGAATACGATGATGGACGAAGAAAGATTTGATATCTATACGAGGGATCGACGATCACTCAATAAAACGGCAAGAAGAGGATCGCAATTATTAAGAAATGAATATCACCTAGTGGTTATGGCAATCCTAGTAAATAATGAAAATGAAATATTAATTACGAAAAGAAGTAAAAATAAACCCGGAGCCGGGAAATGGGAATGCACGGCGGGCTCTGTTCTCGCCGGGGAGACAAGTCAGGATGCGATAAGGAGAGAAATAAGAGAAGAAATAGGAATTGATATAGAAGTAAGAGCTGAGCTTCCGATTGGAGAGTTTATTGAGGATGATGCAATTTTTGATATTTGGAAAATAAACTTACGAAATAGAATAGAAGATTTAGTATTGCAAGAAAGTGAGGTGGATGAAGCTAGATTAATCAGCGTCAAGGACATAATTGCCTTTGTTCAAGCCAATAAATGCGCCAGCAGCCTAAGGGAAGTCGCTAGGCTGGTTGATAGCGGATTAGTATTTGATTAAGCATTATAGAAAAATAATGTCATCGGGATGACGTCATGCAGAGCCGCCTATTTCCTGTACTCCATATTCATATAAAGATTTCCGGCACTTAATTCCCTTATCATCTGCGCTATTCTCTTTTGCGCTGTGTCCTCGCGCTTGGCGCCCATTATCCAATGTATATAGTCATTCCTTTGATAAAAAGGCCGAGCTTGATACGCTTCGTATAAAGATTCTGCAAGCAATAAATTCTTTATGGAGATCGGCAATTCCGCAATTATTTTCTTTATTGCCGAACGAGGCCGGCTCGCCTCCGGAACTTTTTCCTCTCGCGTTGGATCATAATGCCAGCGGAGGGGTTTGGCCTTTTCCCGTATCAATACCTGCCTCGCTTCAAGATCAAGCTGAACGATTTTCATCCACCACCCGGCTTTGGACCTGTCTTCAAAAACGGCATTCGATACATGTTCAATTACCAGCTTAGCCAATTCGTCCTGAGTCATGCCTGGGGCTTGCGTAGGCATGAGCGCCTTCATTATTTTCTTAACTTCTTCGTACTTGTCTTTTTGCACGAGCGACGACTTGCCCGGCGTATTTATATTGAATACCTCTATTCTTTCCGGTTTTGCGGGCACGACTCCGTCCTCCTCTAGTTTTACACGCGTCACTCAATGGGAATAAGGCATTGATGGGCAATGCTCCAAGGCGAGCCCTTTAAGATTGCGCGGGCTTTTCCGCATAGCTGATTGCCTTAACCAGGTACTCGATCGTAGAGTACGATACTATTTCCCGGTCCCTGTACGAGGCGCTGATAACGTCCGGCTTCGTAGACAGGATACCGTTTTGAAGGATGGCGGCCGTGAAGCCGCGTTCCTTTGCGCCTTGAAAGGTGGCTTGAACGCAGTGCTCGGCGGCAAAGCCAGATAGGATTAGATAATCGATTTTATGCTTTCTCAAGATATCTTCCAGGTCGGTTTTCCAAAATGCGTTAGGGTAAACCTTGCGTACGTGGATGTCGGATGAATCTAGTTTTACTTCGTCGATGAAGGATAGCTTTTCATCG
>JBGSKZ010000221.1:0-4501 GCA_041741035.1 Treponematales bacterium | reverse complement strand
CCGACGTGCCTGGCGGGATGCCGGGCGGGGAAGAGGCCGCTCGCGACGAGGCAGCGCTGGAAGAGGCGGCGTTGAATGAGGCCAAGGCCCTTGAGAGGGCGCAGGCCCTGGAGCGCATACCCCTTTTGGCGGGCAACCAGGTCATAGCCTTTTACGGCAAGCCCGGCGCCGTCAATATGGGCGTTTTAGGGGAGTACAGCAAAGAGCAATTGGCGCCGCTCCTTGAGGCCTACGCCCGGCTCTATGACGAGGCGAACGGACCGCTGGGCGTCATACCGGCCTTTCACATAGTATACGGCACGGTATGGCCCGAGGGCGAGATAGGCAAGCTGAGCAAGGCGGTAACCGAGGATTATATACGATTCGCGGCGGAGAGGGGCTGGGTTGTAATACTGGACCACCAGATCGGCAAATACACGGTGGCCGAGTCTGTGCGCGCCATGCTGCCCTTCCTCCGCTACCCGAACGTTCACCTGGCCATAGATCCCGAATGGCGCACGCTCATGCCCATGAAGGAAATAGGATCGATAAGCGGCGCGGAGCTCAACGAGGCCCAGCGTATAGTCGACGAGTACCTGCGCGAGCAGGACCTTCCCGGCATACGCATGCTCGTCGTGCACCAGTTCACCGCCAAGATGATAGTCCAACGGGAAACGGTGCGCGCGAATTTCGACCGGGTGCTGCTCGTGCATAACGCGGACGGCTTTGGCAGCCCCGAGCTTAAGCGCCATTCCTACCGCTATAACGCCCTCGCCACCAATATGCCGGTTAAGGGCTTTAAGTTGTTTTTCGAGGCTAAACTCCCGGCCGCCGGGTCCGATCGCCCCCTGATGAAGCCCGAGGAAGTGTTGGCCCTCAATCCCATGCCGCTGCTGATAATGTATCAATAGCGCGGCCCTAAGGCCGTAACTACCCGCGCATTCACTGGTTTTTGGACGCGCGGGTTTTAATAAAGCCCTATAAGCGGTATATTACTATAGATATCTCGGATCCCGCTGCCCGCCTTTTTGGAGGAATACTCATGATGAAAACGCTAAGGAAATTGCCAGTATCTCTCGCCCTCGCCCTGCTCGCGTTCGGCGCAGCGCCGGCAATGGCCTATGACCCTCCCCCGGGCGGCGATAGCCTGCAAAGCTTGTTCTCGCCGGTATTCCTCTCCGGATTTCAGTCGGTGGCCTCTTCCGAGGCCCCGATGGCGGATACCCTCAATCCAGCCGCGTCCGGCAGCTTACAGCGTCCGACGCTTGATTTTAGCTACGCGGCGCTTTCGGCGCTCGGCGCCGAGCCGGGGCTTGGCACCGTGCTCAACCTCGGCATAGCCCTTCCGCAGCCCTACGGCGTATGGACGGGCTATCTCGGCCTCATATCCAGCCCCTTCGGCCAGCTGCCCCTCGGCAGCGTCGTGCGGGCACGCGTAGGCATGGCCAAGGATCTCTATCCCAAGCTTTTAGCCGGCGTCGGCATCGATTTCTCCGTGGGCTCGAACGAGGGCCTGGGCTGGGGACTGGACGCCGACCTTGGCGTGCAGGGCCTGGTGGGCGACCTTGGCTTCATGCGCGACTTCCGCTGGGGCCTGGCCTTCCGTAACCTGGGTATGCCCTTTAAGAGCCCGGGCACTGTGGGACTATCGGGCGCGGCCAGCGGCGAATCGTACGACAGCCCCTTCACGCCAGCCCTGGGCGCGAGCGCCGACCTCGTCCGCCTCGAAAAGGCGGGCTTGAGCCTGGCCGCCAGCGCCGACCTGAGCTTTCCTAGCTTTCAGAACCTCATCGTGGGCTTTGGCCTGCAGGCCGATTGGCAGGACAAGGCCTATCTACGCCTGGGCTGGGACCTGAACCTCAGAGAAAGCATAGAGGGCAAGGCGCAAAGCCTGCTGCCCAGCTTCGGCATAGGAGCCAGTTTCGCCATAGACCGCAGCGCGGCCGTGGAGGCCGACAGCAAACCCTGGGATAAATCCGAGCTTCGACCGTCCATAGGGGCGCAGAAGCTCTATGGCGATATATGGGCCATTGGCCTGGGCGTCAACATGCCCCTGGGCGTGGTCGATAAAACCCCGCCGCTTATCGCGGTAAAGTACCCTGAAAGCCCTTATGAGGCGTACTACTTCAGCCCCAATAGCGACGGCGCGCGCGACGAGCTTACCCTGCCCATAAGCATAACGGACCAGCGCTACGTGCAGAGCTTCGAGCTTAAGGTGTTCGATAAGGACGGCGTACTGGTCCGCTCCATAGCCAACAAGGAAAGCCGGCCCGAAACGGAAGACCTGGCGGGCTTTTTCAAGCGCCTCGCCTATGTAAAGAAAGGCGTACCCGTTCCTCCCGAACTCGTGTGGAACGGCCTGGCCAATTCCGGGGAGCTCGTAGCCGATGGCGCGTACACGATAGTGATCGAGGCGAGCGACGATAACGGCAATCGGGCCGCCACGCAGCCTTGGGCCGCCGTCGTAGACAATAGCGCTCCCACCCTGAGCCTCACGCGGCCCGCGGGCGCGGACGGCTCCATATTCAGCCCCGACGGCGACGGCAATAAAGACGGCTTTGCCATAGCCCAGGAGAGCAGCGTCGAGGATCTTTGGAAGGCCTCGGTCCTGGACGCCGGCGGCGCCGCGCTCCGCACTTGGGAGCTCAAGGGCAGCGCGCTTTCAGCAATAAGCTGGGATGGAAAGAACGACGAGGGGCAGATCGTGCCCGACGGCGTATACCAATACCAGGTAAGCGCCACCGACCGGGCCGGTAACAAAGGCGGCGCCCAGGTCGACAACATCATCGTCAATACCCAGCAGCCCCCCGTATCCATAGCCATAGACCAGGCCGCCTTCAGCCCGAACGGCGACGGGGTACAGGACGCCCTCGCTTTGAGCCCCAACGTGCCGGTACGCGCGGGCCTATCAAGCTGGTCGCTGGCAGTCGTGGACGCGAGCGGAGCCGAGCGCTGGAGCCGGAGCGGCAACGATAGCGCCAGCCTGGTCGCCCGTTACCAGTTCGACGGAAAAGACGCCTCCGGAAAGGCGCTTCCCGAGGGCGAGTATCGCACCCGCCTCATAGTAGGCTACGTGAACGGCCACCGGCCCACCGTGTGGTCGCCCGCCTTTATCATAGACCTGAGCCCCCCGAGCGCGACGGTGAGCGTCGACCGCGAGGCCTTTAATCCCCTGGGCGAGGTGCGGGCTAAGCTGCTCGTGCGCCAGAGCGGCTCCATGGAAGACCGCTGGCTCGGCGAAATCGTCAATGCGCAGGGCAAGGCCGTAAAATCCTGGACCTTCATAGGCCAGCCGGACGCGGAGCTGAGCTGGGACGGCTCGGACGACGCGGGCAGGACCGTGGACGACGGCCTCTACCGCTATAGGCTATCCGCGGCTGACCGCGCGGGCAACGCGCTCGCGGTCCAGAGCGGCGTGGTAAAAGTAGATACCGAAAAGAAGGCCGTGCGCCTCTCCCTGGATAAGAGGGCCTTCAGCCCCAACGGCGACGGCGTGAACGACGCGCTCGCGCTGGTTCCCGAACTCCAGTCCAGTTCGCAATTGCGCGATTGGACCCTATCGCTGAGCACCGCGGCCGGCCAGGTGCAAAAGCGCTTTACCGGCAGGGCAAGCCTGCCGGCGCGGGTAGTATGGGACGGCAAGACCGACGCTGGCGGCATAGCCGCTGACGGCACTTATCTGGCGGTCCTCGAGGTGCGTTTCGCCACCGACGAGGTGGAGAGCGCGCGCTCCGTGGATATAGTCCTCGATACGAAGGCGCCCGCTATTCAGGCGAGCGCGGCCGACCTTCTCTTTAGCCCTAACGGCGATAAGCGCAAGGACGGCATAGCCATAAAGCAGAGTTCGGAGCCCGGCGATTCGTGGACGGGCGCCATAAGCAGCGCGGCGGGCAAGGCGGTGCGCGAGTGGACCTGGAAGGACAGCGCGGCCGATTTCGAGTGGGACGGCACCGACGCGCAGGGCAACGTGGTTCCCGATGGCGTATATCGCTACGTCGTGCGCTCCGAGGACGCCGCGGGCAACAAGGCTGAGCGCTCGATACCCGGCATTACGGTGGATAATCGCAGCGTGCAGGCCTTCGTTACGGCCGACGCGGGCGGCTTCAGCCCCAACGGGGACGGCGTGTCCGATACCATAGGCTTAAGCGTCATCGTGAACCTGCGCGAGGGCGTGGACTCCTGGCGCCTGGCTCTCGTGGACTCGGGCGGCGCCGCGCGCCGCGTATTCAGCGGCAAGGGCGCGGCCTCCATACCCTCGGCCGTCAACTGGGACGGCAAGGGCGACAACGGCTCCATAACGCAGGGCGAGTACAGCGCCCAGCTGAGCGTCGATTACCTCAAGGGCGACCGCGCGGAGGCTAAGAGCGCGGGCTTCGTGCTCGATTCAGAGGGGCCGCGGGTGGGCTTGAGCCTGAGCCCTGAGTACTTCAGCCCGGACAACGACGGCGTTGACGACGAACTGCGCATAAGCCTGTCCGTGGCGGACGCGAGCCCGGTGGACAGCTGGCGCTTCGAGGTGTTC
>JBGSKZ010000220.1:0-6469 GCA_041741035.1 Treponematales bacterium | reverse complement strand
GCTCATGAGCGCCGCCCCCGGCGAGGCGCTCGGGCCCGCGTTCAGCGAGCAGGCGGTAAGCGGCAGGGCCACGCGCTACGTGGATTGGCTGGTGCCAGGCGTCATAGGCATGAACATGATGTTCTCGAGCCTCTTCGGCGTGGGCTACGTGATCGTGCGCTACCGCAAGAACGGCGTGCTCAAGCGCTTCAAGGCCACGCCCGTGCACGCGCTCAACTTCGTGAGCGCCCAGTCGGCGAGCAGGCTCGTGATCGTGCTCCTAACCTCCATCTTCGTCTTCACCGGCACCAATCTCATATTAGGCTTCGTTATGCGCGGCAGCTACCTGAATCTCCTGCTCCTGACGGCCATGGGCATACTCTGCATGATTTCCTTAGGCCTCGTCTTCGCTTCCCGCATGCGGAGCGAGGAAATGGCCGGAGGGGTGCTCAACCTCGTCACCATACCCATGCTCGCGCTCTCCGGCGTATTCTTCTCGCTGGAGGGCAGCCCGCCCATATTGCGCACGGTGTCCAGGGCCTTCCCGCTTACCCACTTCATAGAAGGCGCCAGGGCTATCATGCTCGACGGCGCGGGGCTCGCGGACATAGCCCCGAACCTCCTAGTGCTCGGCGGGCTTACCCTGGCCTTCCTGGCGCTGAGTTCCGCCCTCTTCAAGTGGGAATAAGGCGGGCCGCCTTCAGTAGCGGGCCTTGCCGAGCTTGGCCAGGCCCGAAAGGAAATTGCGCAGGAACTGATCCATGCATTCCTTGTAGTTTTTCTGGTCCTTGCGGCGGAAGAAGGCGGACAGCTCGTTTTTCGATAGTTCCACGCCTCCGAGCCTCATGGCTTCAAGCAGGTCTTCTTCCTTAAGCTCGAAGGCTATGCGCAATTTCTTTAGTATCATGTTGTTGTCCAGGGGCGCGGCGGGCGACGGAGAGGCGGCGGCCGCGTTCGCCGCAGAGGCGGCTTCTTCCCGCGGGCCGCGCTTCTTGGCTATCATGCCGTCCAGGAGCGCCTCAAGCACGCCGCGCGGGCAGAGGGCATAGCCCTCCTCCTCTTCCTTAAGGAAGAAAGCGTCGAGTTTCTCCCTGCCTAGGGGGCTGCCGCCGAGAGCCAGGGCCTCCATCATGGACGCGTCGCTTATCTTTACCGCGAAGCGCAGGCGCTTTAGGACGTCGTTGGTGTTCATTGTGGGCTCCTCCACCCGTTGTAGCAGAATAGCCGATAATAAAAAAGCCGCCCAAGGATGCTATCCCTAGGCGGCCCGCTACAAGGAGGAGTATCTATACAACCCCGTTAGCGGGATTTCGATACAAGCGCGGGCCGTTTTCTTCGCATAGCTAGGCGCAGGAACATAAGCTTCGGGGAACTAGCAGTACTTTACGTTGTGGGATCGCGGCTCTAGAGCTATACTGGGCCGGTGAAAGCCCTCGTACGCATCGGACTCATAGCCTTCGGGCTCCTCGCCCTCGTCGCCCTCTCCCTGTCACTTTCGCTCGCGCGCTCGCTATACAGCCAGGCGAGCGGGGACGGCGGCGGGCGGCCGAATTACCACTTCTCGCTCTACCTGCCCGACAACCATAATTCGTTTTTCGCCGGCATCATCGCGGGAGCCCAGCAAGCGGCATCAGATTCGGGCTCGGTGCTCTCCCTGCACTCCATCGACCCCTACCTCAACGAGCTGGAAATGGCTTCCTATACCGGCGTGGACGGCGTCGTGGTGTGCCCCTACCTCGAGGACAGGCTGGCGCGCAGGCAGCTCGAGCGCTTAGGCGCGAAAGATATACCCGTGGTGCTTATCAACCACAATGTGCCAGCGGACCAGCCCTGGCCCTATATAGGCACCAATAATTTCGACGTAGGGCGCAAGCTCGGCACCATAGCCGGGCGCATAACGCGCGAGCCTTTGAACCTGGCCGTGGTGTACAGCGATAAAGCCCCGGGCATATACGGCGAGCGCGAGCTGGTGGAAATGGGCATCAGCTCGGCGATAGCCGGCCAGCTCGCGGCCCCTATTATCGGCTTAAAGACCAGCATGAACCCGCTGGACGCCGAGCAAATGCTCGTGGGCCTCTTCCGCACGCAGCCGGGCATCAATACCATCATCTTCACCGACTCGAGCGACACGATAGCCGCCGCCCAGCTCCTCATAGACATGAACTTGGTAGGGCAGGTGCAGATCGTCGGCTTCGGGGCGGAAAGCGGCATACTCGAGTACATACGAAAGGGCGTCATCGCGGGCACGGTGGCGGTCAATCCCGAACGCATAGGCTACGAGGCGCTCATGTCGCTCTTCTCGCTGCGTTCCACCGGCTACACCTCCACCTCTATCGATACCGGGGTGGATATCATCGACGGCAGCAAACTGTGAAGAAAACCATAGGCAATTCCTTCAGGATGCAGATGCTCCTCAGCGTGTTCGGCGCCTTCATCATCCTGGTGCTGTCCACCACCTATATCCTGTACTCGACTATTAGGCTGCAGGAGCTCTCCGATAACAGCTTCCAACGCGAGCGCTTCATTAAGTCCGTACAGGAAGCCCTCATAGCCTACCAGCAGCCCCTCCTGGAATACCTTTCCACCAGGTCGTCCAATGCCTTGGCCAGGCACCTGATAGAGTCGCAGCAGCTGCGGAGCAGCCTACCCGTAGGCATGGCCGCGTCGCGCGAGCCTACGGAACTCCGCGAGAAGGAAGTATACGCGCTCATAGAAGCCTATCTGGACCTGGCCGACGCCGCGGTGGACGAGAAGCGCGGGCGGAATATAAGCGGCTATACCGCTCTGTACGACGAGATGACCGCGCTGCTCCGCTATATAAACGTCCAGATAGAGATCATAGGCACCGACCGCTTCCGCGACCAGATCGACCGCTACGGCGCGTTCATAGGCATATCCAGGAGCATACAGTCGTGGAACCTCGTCTTCATCGTGGCTATATCGCTCTTTGCCATACTGCTCCTCCTGCGCTCGGTGGAAAAGACCACCCTGCCCATGACCCGCCTATCGTCCATGGCCACCGGCATTTCGGAGGGCGATTTCGGCATGGACGATATCAAGATGAGCTCCATTTACGAGATCGACCACGTGGTCGAGGCCTTCAACCGCATGAAAAGCGAGATAAGGAGCCAGATAGAGGAGATACGCAGGCAGGAGAACATCAAGCAGGAGTATATGCAGGAAAAGATGCGCAACCTGAAGATGGAAGCCCTCGTGCGGCGCATGGAAATCTATACCCTGCAGGCGCAGATGAATCCGCACTTCCTGTTCAATACCCTCAATACGGGCATGCAGCTGGCCATAGTCGAAGGCGCCGACCGCACCGGCGAGTACATGGAATACCTGTCGCTGCTCTTCAGGCATAACGTGCGGAACAGCGATATCATCGTGCCGCTGCGGCATGAGATAGAAGGCCTGCAATATTACTTTTATATCCTTAAGGTACGCTTCCCGCGGAACCTCGACCTGTCGCTCGACTATGCCGACGCGCTGCTCGACGATATCCGGGTACCCGTATCCATACTGCAGCCCCTGGTGGAGAATTGCGTCGTGCACGCGTTCAAGAACCGCGAGGAGCGCAGCTCCATACTGGTGCGGGCCGAGAAGCGGGAACGCTTCCTCGTGCTTACGGTGGCGGACAACGGCAGCGGCATGGACAGGGAAACGATAGAGGGGCTCCTGCATCCCCTGCCCATAGACGCTTCGTCGTCGCGGGTCATGGGCCTGGAGAATATCATACAGCGCCTTTACTTCTTTTATCCCGACGACCCCGGCGTCATACGCATAGAGAGCAGTCCGGGCCGGGGCAGCTCTATAATAATCAGCATAGACACGGAGAGGGAACCATGTACGGAGTTCTGATCGTGGACGACGAAGAGCCCGTGCTGGACAGCTTCTCCTACATGCTGGAGACGAGGCGCGCCGACTTCGCCCTCGTGGGCAAAGCCCGCTCGGGCTATGAGGCCATACAGCTTATCCATGAGCTGCGGCCGGACCTTGTTTTCATGGACATCAATATACCCGGCATGGACGGCATAGAGGTCATAGCGGAGCTGCACCTGAAGTTCCCCGGCACGGTTTTCATCCTGTCCACGGCTTACGAGCGCTTCGACCTCGCGCAGCGCGCCATACCCTTGGGCATATTCGCCTACCTGGTAAAGCCGGTATCCAAGAAGACCTTCCTTTCCACCCTGGACGCGGTAAAGGCGGCCCTCGATAAGCGGGAACCCCCGGCGCCCGAGCGCACGGGCGACCTGGCCGAGCGGCAATTCCTCAAGGAAACCATCTGGAAGGAGATGAGCGCGGCCGAGTGGGAGCGCTGCCGCGAGCTGTTCTCGCTGCACTCGGACAAGGGTATCGTGTGCCTCGTCGAGCTGGAGAGCGGCCAGGCCCGCTGGTGCGCCGAGCTGGCCGCCAAGCTGGCTTTCAGGCACCGCTGCCTATTCACGCTGCACCTGAACCGCGGCCTTTACCTGATACCGGAGGACGTTGACCGCGAGGCCCTCCTTTCGCTGCTCGGCGGGCTTATCAAGGAAACCGTGCCGGAATCCCTCTTCAGCGCGTACGCGGCGGGCGAGGTGCACCATGGGCCGGAACTCTATCTCTCGTGCTCCGAGGCGCTGGAGGAACTAAAGCATAAGAAAAACACGGCCGACCTGCAGGTGCGCGAGCGCCTGCGCATCATTCAGCTGCGCAGGATGATGCGCATTTCGCCCCTGGAGGGGCTGCGCGCCCTCTTCACCGCGCTATGGGAGGAAATCTTCGCGTCGTACGAGTTCGTGGTAGCCAAGGCCAAGCTGGCGGCGATCTTCACCCTGCTCCTCGATGACGCGGCGGGCTGCTACAGCGGGCACTCTGAAATCGAGCCGCCCTTCGCCCCGGCCGAGGAGATCATGCCCATAGCAAATCTGGCTGACTGGGCAGACTGGAGCCTGCAGGCCTTCAACACCGTACACGCCCTGGCGGCCGCCCGCCGCTCGGGGCAATTCCCCCTGCCCCTGGTGAAGGCGGTAGAATTCATCAATGCGCACTACGCGGAGCAAGTGCAGCTGTCCAGCGCCGCCGAGGCGGCAGCGGTATCGACGGCCTACTTGAGCCGATTGTTCTCCGAGCACCTGTGCACGAGCTTCGTCGAGTACCTTACCGAGCTGCGCGTGGAGGAAGCCGAACGCCTCATACGCGAGTCGCGCATGAGCATCAAGCAGATAGCCTTCAGCGTCGGTTATCAGGATCCGAATTATTTCGGGAAGATATTTAGGAAGGCTACCGGCTTGCCTCCGACCATGTACGCGGCGGCGAACAGGGCGGAGGCCAATGGCTCATCGGAAAAGGATGGACTATGAATACTAGAACTGCCAACAGCCTGACGGCGCTAGTTCTGTCAGCGGCGCTCGTGGCCGCGGCATCGGCCTCGCTCCTCTCCTGCGGAGGCCAGGGCTCCCCGGCGGAGGGAAGCGCCCGCGCGGCCCAAGGCGCGCAAAGAAGCAAGGCGGATGGAAACCGAGCCATTACTATAGGCTTTTCCATAGCCACGGATACCTTCATCATAGAGCGCTGGAATAAGGATATGAAGATTTTCGCCGGCGCCGTAAAGGAGCTGGGCGGGGAAGTCCTGGTTCAGCTATCCGCCGGCGGCACCAAGGAGCAGATAGCCCAGATCAATTTCCTCGTGAATAGCAAGATCGATGTCCTGGTGGTTATAGCCCACGATACGGAGATGATAGCCGGGGCAATCAAGCAAGTGCGGGACGCCGGCATCCCGGTGGTAGCCTATGACAGGATGATCATGGGGGTGCCCATCGACGCCTATATTTCCTTCGACAATATGGAAGTGGGCCGGCTCTTCGGCCGCGCCCTCAGCGCCGCGGTTCCCCGGGGACGCTATCTCGTGGTAAACGGCTCGGTGAGGGACATCAACAGCTATCAGGTCAATGACGGGCTTCATGAGATCCTCGATCCCCTCATCGCGGCGGGCCGTATCCAGCTTGGGGAGGAAATCTGGCTGGAGGAGTGGAGCTTCGACGAGGCCCTGGAAAAGATAGGCGCGGTACTCGAAAAGTCCACGGATTTCGACGCCATTTCCTGCGGCAACGACCAGATAGCCGCCGCGGCCATCCAGTTGCTCTCCGAACGGCGCTTGGCCGGCAAGGTGGCCGTGGTGGGGCAGGACGCGGACCTTATATCCTGCCAGCGGGTAGTGGAAGGGACCCAGCTCATGACCGTGTACAAACCCTTGGCCAAGCTGGCTACCCGGGCGGCCGGGCTGGCCATGGCCGTCGCCGCGAAGTCGGACTTTCCCCACGACGCCCTTTTGGATAACGGGAGCGGCGCCCAAATCCCTTCGTATATAGAAGCGCCCCTGGCCGTCGGCAAGGACAATATGGACGATACCATCATCCGGGACGGATTCCACTCCGCCGAAGACGTATACCGGAATATCATCCATACCGTAGAAAACTGACATTGCTTTTTTACCCGTTCGGGTGACGGC
>JBGSKZ010000219.1:0-1076 GCA_041741035.1 Treponematales bacterium | reverse complement strand
GGGCCGCGTAGGCGGCATCGTCGGATGAGCGAGCGGGCGCGAGGCCCTTCCCGTCTCGTTCGCGCAGGGCGGCTATGGTCGCGCGGAGCTTGTCTGGACTTAAGGCGGCATATACTTCGCCGTCCACCATCATGGCGGGCGCGCCCGCGCAGCGGCCCAGGCATTGCGCGGTTTCCAGGCTGAAACAGCCCGTGGGGTCGGTGCCGCCGCACGCGGTGCCGGAGGCTTCCTCCGCTATAGGCAAAAGGTCGACGGAGCCGTGCATGCGGCATACCGGCGATACGCAGAGCCGTATGATATGCCTGCCGCGCGGGGCCAGGCTGAACATCGAGTAGTAGCTGGCCACGCCCTTTACGGCCGCGCCGGAAAGCCCGTAGCGGGCGGCTGCCTCGCGGAGGGTTTCCGGCGGCAGCCAATTGCGTCCCGATTGAAGCTGCGAGGCGTGAAAGGAGCCCAGTATGCGGTCGCGGCTTTCCATGGGCTTAGTATAGGCGCGTTTCTTCGGGGCGTCAAAAGGCCTTTTGTTTTTTCTCTGGCGAAAACGCCAAACGAGCCGCTTCCAGCTCCTCCGGCGTGTTAATGCCCTTGAAGAGCGCGGGCGCGCCGCAGGCCAGGGCTTCCGCCTCCGGTACCCGCAGGAGCTCCCTGCCTTCCAGGAGGCGTTGTATGGAGCGGGGCGGCGGAGCAAGCGCCGCCGAGGCAAGGCCGAGGAGGCCGCGGGAATAGAAGGCCTGGAAAGGCTCGAAAAAGGGCCCGGACGCTGCCGCGCAGGCAAGGGCTCCATCGCCGCGGCTTTCGGCCAGGCGTATGCGCGCCGCGAGCCCGTCTATCCAGGCAAGGGAGAAAGCGGGCATATCCACCGCTATAAGGTAGAGCCATCGGCTTTTCGCGGCGCGCAGGCCCGCCAGGAGGCCCGCCAGGGGTCCTTCATAGCCCGGCTCGTCCGCTACGCAGCGCAGTCCCAGCGCCGCGAAGGCTTCGGGCCTGGCCGTGGCCACGATAAGGTCGTCGAAGCGCAGCCGCATCGAGGCGGCAATGCGCGCCGCTAGGCGCTCGCCGCCCAGCTCGAGGTAGAG
>JBGSKZ010000218.1:0-1094 GCA_041741035.1 Treponematales bacterium | reverse complement strand
GCCGCGGGAAAGGCGCAGAGCGCTATACCCAGCAGCGCGGCCAGGGCGCGGGGCGCGTTTCGGCTCAGGGACGGGCGGGCTCGGTTCATTGCGTACCTCCGATAGTATAACTATCGGCATGCCTGCCGGATTACCGGCATACTTGCCGGATTACCGGCATACTTGCCGGATTACCGGCATACGGCTCCTATTATCTGCCCAGGCAGGACGCGGCCGTATTTATCTCCATAAAGTTCGTCGTGTCGCTCTGTCCCGGCGTGCCGCCAATGATGACGACGAGCTCGTTGTCCTCGATGAGCTTGCGGTCCACCAGGGACTGGAGCGAGCCGGATACCAGCTGGTCGGTGGACGAAAAGCCCTTGGACAGCTCTGAATACACGCCGAAGCAGAGGCTCAGCGAGCGCACCGTGGACTCCTGGGGGCTGAAAGCGTATACCGGCACATGGCTGCGGTAACTCGACACCAGCCTGGCTATGCGCCCCGTCTCCGTGTCCGCTATGATGGCCTTCACCGGCAGCCGTATGGCGCTCATGGCCGCCCCGCGCGCCAAGTAATTCCGCACCTGGTTGCCCGTGGCCTCGCTCTCCATCGTATCGCTGCGGGGCTTCTGGCTCTCCGCCTGCAGGGCTATCTTGGCCATGGTGCGCACCGACTCCAAAGGATACTTACCCTGCGCGGTCTCGCCCGAAAGCATAAGCGCGTCGGTACCGTCGAATACCGCGTTGGCCACGTCCGATACCTCCGCCCGGGTAGGGCGCGGGTTCTCCATCATGGTGTGGAGCATCTGGGTGGCCGTTATCACCGGCTTGCCCTTTTTCACGCAGGCGCTGATGATGTGTTTCTGTATGCCGGGTATGCGCTCAAGGGGTATCTCCACGCCAAGGTCGCCGCGGGCCACCATCACGCCGTCGGCGAAGTCCAGTATCTCGGGCAGGTTCGTTACGCCCTGGCTATTCTCTATCTTGGCTATGATCTTGGCCTTGGAGCCCAGCGAATCCAGTATGCGCCGCACCTCCAGCACGTCCTCGCGGTTGCGCACGAAGGAATGGGCCACAAAGTCTATATCGTGCTCGGCCACGAATTTCAGGTAGGAG
>JBGSKZ010000217.1:0-1054 GCA_041741035.1 Treponematales bacterium | reverse complement strand
GCCGCGGGAAAGGCGCAGAGCGCTATACCCAGCAGCGCGGCCAGGGCGCGGGGCGCGTTTCGGCTCAGGGACGGGCGGGCTCGGTTCATTGCGTACCTCCGATAGTATAACTATCGGCATGCCTGCCGGATTACCGGCATATGGCTCCTATTATCTGCCCAGGCAGGACGCGGCCGTATTGATTTCCATGAAGTTCGTCGTGTCGCTCTGCCCCGGCGTGCCGCCAATGATGACGACGAGCTCGTTGTCCTCGATGAGCTTGCGATCCACCAGGGACTGTAGCGAGCCGGATACCAGCTGGTCGGTGGACGAAAAGCCCTTGGACAGCTCGGAATACACGCCGAAGCAGAGGCTCAGCGAACGCACCGTGGACTCCTGGGGGCTGAAAGCGTATACCGGCACGTGGCTGCGGTAGCTCGACACCAGCCTGGCTATGCGCCCCGTCTCCGTGTCCGCTATGATGGCCTTCACCGGCAGCCGTATGGCGCTCATGGCCGCCCCGCGCGCAAGGTAATTCCGCACCTGGTTGCCCGTGGCCTCGCTCTCCATCGTATCGCTGCGGGGCTTCTGGCTCTCCGCCTGCAGGGCTATCTTGGCCATGGTGCGCACCGATTCCAAAGGATACTTCCCCTGCGCGGTCTCGCCCGAAAGCATAAGCGCGTCGGTGCCGTCGAATACCGCGTTGGCCACGTCCGATACCTCCGCCCGGGTGGGGCGCGGGTTCTCCATCATAGTGTGGAGCATCTGGGTGGCCGTTATCACCGGCTTACCCTTCTTCACGCAGGCGCTGATGATGTGTTTCTGTATGCCGGGTATGCGCTCAAGGGGTATCTCCACGCCAAGGTCGCCGCGGGCTACCATCACGCCGTCGGCGAAGTCCAGTATCTCGGGCAGGTTCGTTACGCCCTGGCTGTTCTCTATCTTGGCTATGATCTTGGCCTTGGAGCCCAGCGAATCCAGTATGCGCCGCACCTCCAGCACGTCCTCGCGGTTGCGCACGAAGGAATGGGCCACAAAGTCTATATCGTGCTCGGCCACGAATTTCAGGTAGGAG
>JBGSKZ010000216.1:0-25270 GCA_041741035.1 Treponematales bacterium | reverse complement strand
GCGGAACAAGGCGCGGGCCGCCGGATGCTCGCTTTCGCGCAGCGATGGCAGCGAATATCGCAGAGCCCTGGCCAGCTCGCTCAGGAAGGACGATGCGAGAGCGTCTACGCTCGAACGCCTATCCGGTACCAGAACCGGACCGGCTTTAGGAGGCGTACCGGGCCGCGGCGCTATGGCCAAAGGCTCCAGGGCGGACAGCAAAGCCTCCGCCTCCGACACGAAGCGCGCCGGCTTCCATATCACGGTAAAATGCCCCTCGCCCGGCCTGAGGTCGGGCACGAAGGCGCAGGCCGACGCTATAGAGCGCATAACCGAGAAAAAAGCCCGGAGGTAACGGTATGAGGGACTGCCCTCACGCTCGCCGCAGGCGGCGAAAAGGAGGGATATGCCGAGCAAACCCTGCTTCTTAAGGAGGGATGGATGGGACGACGAGATGCTGGCCGTTCCCTCGGCGCTTATGGATATATCAAAGCGCGACGAAGCGAAGGCCCTGGCTATAGGGCCATCCATCGCGCCTGAGGAATCGGGCTCAAGGAGCGCGGCTACGGCGCCCGCCGCCCGATGGTAAAACCCGGCGCAGGCTATGCGCAGGTCGAAGGGCGCGAGCCCCCGGGACGGCGGCAGCATGGCAGGAATGGCGGAGGCGTAATTAGACAGCGGCCCAAGCGCGGCCAGGGTATAGTCGGAGCCGGCTACGGCGGGCTCCGGCCAGGGTGGGACCATATGCATGTCGAGCGGCTTAGGAACAACAGGGGAAGGCATAACCGCGTTGGCTTGCATCGAAGCCCCACAAGACAAGCTAGCAGGGTCGATGCCGCGCAGCCTGAAGAGCGTGAACGGCGCACGGTCTATCTCCTGGGCAAGGAGGTAATACACCGCGGCCTGGTGCTTGCACGGGTCGCCGGAATCCGGACAGCTGCAGGAACGTTCGATCTCCGACCAGCGGCGCGGCATTAACGATACTCCCGCAGCGCGTAGCCCTTCGTGTAGGCTTTCCGGTAATTCCCCGGCCGACACGCGCGCGTAGAGAAGCGAGTCAGCAGCAAAGGCGGCCCGTACTGCGGCAATGGCTTTATCGGGCAGCGGCTTGAACCGGATATCGACGCGATAGTAAGGCGCGTAATGGCCTTCTACTTTGGCAGATACGGCGGAACCTTTTATGGACAGTTCATACACCGAGCCATTGCCGGCGTACGAACGCCCCCTAGCCAGCCTGCCGTCGTCGGCGAGAGCTTCCATGGAGTCTATAAAAAACCTGCCCCACGGGGTGAGGCCGAAGACATGCTTAGTTCGCATGCTGAGAGGATACGTCGCTCGCAGATGCTTGGCAAGCTTAGCGTATCTGAGCCATTTTTCAGCCTCTGCCTTTGGCTTGCCATACCCGGCCTAGCTTCACTCCTATCTTTCAGAAAACATGTTTCATCACGCTGCGTTTTTTCTTGCCTTCTCAAGATTCTGGGTTTAGGATGCATTATAGATACCGTGGAAACGAAAATAGTTTCCTCGGTATCTACCAGGAATCCATGAAGGGGCATCCATGGCTAACGACCAGTCTTCGATCATGGTACGTGTCATTGCCGCTGCGAAAGAAGCCTTTATGGACAGAGGGCCCGCCTTTACGATGGGAAGCATCGCCGCACGGCTTGGGATTAGCAAGAAGACCCTCTACTCAGTCATCCCTGACAAGGAAACCCTTATTGACCTACTCATTGATGGGGCGCGGCTGAGCATAAAAGCCAGACAGGCAAGCCTGATGGCAGACAGCGCGCTTGGTCCGGCGGCTAAGATCAGGGCAGTGCTTGAGACGGTTCCGGAGGACGCAGAATATTTCGATTACCTTGCTTTAGTCGAGCTCGAAAAGAGCCACCCACGGCTTTTCATAAAAATTCAACGCCTTCTAGATGAAGACTGGGAAGCAACGCTCGCACTTATCGACGGGGCCATTAAAGCCGGCGCTATACGCCACTTTGACAGAACGATCTTCCGCGTAATGTACACAGCCACGCTGGCATCCCTCTTTCGCGGGCGTGGCTTAAGGATGCGAGGACAGAGCTACGCGGCCGCTCTCCATGAGGTCGTCAGTATTATGATGAAAGGAATAGAGACATGAAAACAGCTAGCGCAGATGCAACGCTTCTCCCATTAACCAGTAAGATCAAGTATTGCTACGCACTTGGCCAGCTGGGTTGGTCCATCCTTTCAGGCCTTATCCAGGTATGGCTCGTTTGGTTCTACAATCCGCCTTCCACCGTACCCATCCCCACCTATATTCCGCGCGGCGCTGTGCTCGGCTTTCTCACCGTAATCGGCCTTATCACGATGGCGGGCCGTCTCACCGACGCCATAACCGATCCTTGGATAGCCGCGCTCAGCGATTCATCCCAAAATCCGCGGGGTAGGCGCATACCGTTCATGGCAAAGGCGAGCATCCCCTTCGCGGGCCTTGCCGTCCTCGTATTCTGCCCTCCCGCCGCTCCCGGGTCCTGGCTCAACATTGTCTGGCTCACCGTGACCCTCCTTTCATATTATGTTTTCTACACCCTCTACGTAGCACCTTACTTTGCCCTTACAAGCGAACTCGGGCGGACAGCCGAGGATCGAATAGACCTATCAACGTGGATAGCTCTCACCTGGTTCCTCGGTTATATCATCGCGAGCGCCGCTGCCTACATCTGGCCCATATTCCAGGCTTTGGGCTTTGATCTGCCAAGCGCCATACGCCTCACCTTCGGAATCCTCGCCCTTATCGCGCTAGGCTTGCTTCTTGTTCCCGTCGCGGCTATCGATGAGCGAAAGCTCTTCAGTTCGACCCCTGTACCTATCGACTTTGCCCGTTCGGCACGCCGAATACTTGGGAACCGGAACTTCCTCCTTTTCGAGATATTCTTCCTTGCGTATGGCATTGCGATAACTATCTTCCAGACCGGAAACGTGTACTATGTCACGGTACTCCTTGGCATGGGAGAAACTTGGGTTACCCTTATAACCGCGGCATCGGGCATCCTGGCCTTTATGCTCTATCCAGCGGTAAACGTCCTGTCAAAACGATTCGGGAAAAAGATCCTCTGCGCTGTCGCCATGGTCATGCTCATCATCGCGTACGGCTGGTGCTCGCTCCTCGGCATACTGCCGTTCCCGGCGATAATCCAAGCCGGCATCTTTGTACTCTTTGCAGCGATTGGCTTTGCGGTATTCGGCATCCTGCCTAACGCTATCGTCGCAGATTTCGCAAAGGCCGATGCCCTGCGAACGGGCGATAACATGGAAGGCATGTACTTCGCGCTTCAAACCTTTATGAGTAAAATGGGTCAGATGATAGCGATGCTTCTGTTTGGATCCATGCTCCTCCTTGGCAAAGAGCGGGGTGCGGATCTCGGCGTGCGTATGACCGGCGTCGCGGCCGCGGTGATCGGTGTAATTGCCCTCGCGATTTTCAGTAAATACCGAGACGCGGATACGCTAGCCTCGTGAGCGCATTCATTATCGTTACCGCGCTGTTCGTGGGATTTGCTATACTGGCTGTGTTTCTTGTGGCCATGATGCTCTCGCGCCGCGTATCGGATCCAGGCAGGCGGAAAGTTGAGCCCGACTTAATCGTGGAAGCCGAAAAAGGCTACATAGATCTTGCCGCTTGGAGCTCATTGCCGCGGGAAAATTTCATCGTCCGTTCGCCTTTTGGCTACGACTTGGCATGCGAGTGCTTATGCGCCCCAGGGAATGAGCCGCCCAGAGGAACAGAGATCTCTGAAACGACGAGAACGCGCCCCATAGCCGTTATTGCCCATGGCCATGGCTACGACCGCGCCGGAAGCGCCAAGTACGTAAGCATGTTCCTGGAATCCGGCTGGGACGCGATCATATACGATCACCGCGCATGCGGCGATTCCGGCGGATCAGGCACCACGATGGGCTATTACGAAAGCAGGGATCTCGGAGCGATAATCGAAGCAGTGCGTACTCGGGTAGGCGCAAAGACCCCTATAGGCGCGATGGGCGAATCAATGGGCGCTGCGACCGTCCTCCTCTATGCCTCCCGGGAACCTGGCTCTATCGCCTTTGCCATAGCCGACTGCAGCTTTTCGGACCTATCAACCCAACTTGCTTACCGGCTCAAAGCCGACTACCACCTTCCGGTCTTTCCCTTTATGACGGTCGCTAACTTCCTGACAAAATTACGCTTGGGTTACAGCTGGCACGACGTGTCTCCGCGTAAGTCCCTAGAAGCGGCAGGCGGACTTCCCGGGCTTCCTCTGTTAATAATCCATGGGGAGGATGATGATTACGTGCCCCCCGCCATGGCTAAAGAATTGGCGGCGGTCAAGCGGGAACCAGTGGAGCTCTATATGGTACCGGGAGCCCGCCATGCCAAGTCTTGGGAGACGGACCGGGAAGGCTACGCGCGAAAGGTAAAGGACTTCATCGGGCGCATAGCGATATACGATGAATTGGGCAGGAGCGATCCATGGTCAATCTAGCAGCCAAAATCCTTGTAGCCATAGGAAGCGCCGCGTCCGTGGGCTTTGGCATATGGCACTTCACTGTGCCCAAAACCTGGGACTGGTATTCCTACATCGATCCGAAGGCTAGCGAATTAATCCTAGCCGTGAACGCGATCAACGTATTCTTTTCGCTATCGCTCGTCCTGTTCGGGCTTATGAACGCGCTCCTGGTCATAGGCGGCCTCTCCAACAGGTATTCGATGGCTGTCGTGCTTGCGGCCACCTGCCTGCTCTGGCTCGCCCGCGTGGCGCTGCAGCTAGCCCGCCCGCAGGGGTCAATGAATCCGGTTCTCCAATACGCTATGACCGCCGCCTTTATAGCCGTCCTGCTCTGCTATAGTATTTCTCTCGCGTTCGTCCTCGGGGCGCGGCATACATGAGCCTTTGCCTTCAGCCACGGGCCCGAGCGCTATAGTCGAGACTTGCACCTAGTTCACGAGGCGTTGGCAAAAGTCGCTTGCCTTTGAGGGGATGAAGCGCTTCGGGGCGGCAAAGGCTTTATGATACGATGTGTTGCGCCATTGGGCGACAAGGAGGCTTGGCATGGTATTCGACGGATTCGGCAAAGAGGCGCAGAATTTTTATCATGGACTAAGCGCCAATAATACCAAGCAATGGTTTGAGGAGCATCAGGAGAGCTACGAGCGGGAGCTCCGCGAGCCCGCCGAACGCTTCATCCTTGCCTTAGGCGCGCGGCTGAAGGAGCACTACCCCACGATACGCTTCGACACCCGCCGCAACGGCGCCGGCTCCCTTATGCGCATACACCGGGACATACGCTTCTCGCCCGATAAACGGCCCTACAAGACGAATATGGGCATAATATTCTGGCTTGGCGAAGGGAAAAAGACTGAAGTGCCGGGCTTTTATTTCCATATAGGCACGGACCAGATCTTTTTCTATGGCGGCCAGCATATCTTTCCCAAGGATGTACTCGAACGCTACAGGGCCGCGGTAGCGGATAAAACCGGCGAGATGCTGCAGAAAATCCTGGACGGCTTAGCCGAGCAGGGGCTCCCCTGCTTTGAGGAAACCGCCTTCAAGCGAGTCCCACGGGGCTACCCCGCAGACCACCCGCGCGCCGAGCTTCTCCGGTTCGCGGGCATGGGCGCGGCCAGGCTACTGCCCGCCGAGGCGATTGCAAGCCCAAGCCTCGTGGACGGCTGCGCACAAGACGCGCTGCGCATGAAGGGCCTTATCCAGTGGCTACTAAAACGGAACTGAGGAAACATCAATGAATAATGAACTGCCCGCCATACGCAGAGCACTCGTTTCGTTGCCCCTTATCGTGATTGTGGTGAATGCCCTAGCTGTAGGCGCTATAGATCCACTGGCTACCGTGATGATAGAAAGCCACATCCGAGCTCAAATAGATGAAGTGTCGGCAGTCTTCATCGCTCGTTTCCTTAATGCAATACTGCCGTTCATCCTTACTAGCTTAGCATCCATTTGGTACTATTGGCCTGTATTTACCTCATTCTGGAATGGGGCGAATGACCTGAGCAAGATGACCGTGGCGGCCAGACGACTGCTTGACGCTCCTATGATTACGGCGGCGCTTACCGGTGCGGGCTGGCTCTTTGGAAGCCCGGTCATTATATTTATAGGCTGGATCATGGGGATTGATTTTCTGCCGGGCTTTTATAGCCAGTATCTGTCGCACAGCTTTGTGCTTTTTGGCTTCTCTTTCGTCATTAGCTATTATGGGGTGGAAACGATAGTACGAAGAACCTTAGTAAACCGACTGTTTACAGAAAGCGAAGTATTGGCCGTAGGATCACGGTTTTCATTATCCATCGGCGCGCGCATGATCGTGTTTGCCATGGCTAGCTTTGTCATACCGGGAGTTATGTTCATCGCCGCCATCATGATACTCAACGCAGGCGGAGATAATAATTTTGGCAGAGACCTTTTCTCGATACTCGTATGGGCAATACCCATATTATCGCTTCTGGTAGCATTCATAACCTGGTTTAAGACCCTATCCATACAGTCGCCGATCACGGACCTCAAAGTTGCCGCGGGCAGGCTGGGTGAGGGCAAGTTTGACGAGCGGGTAACGGTACGATCCAGCGATGAGCTTGGGGTCCTTGGCGGCGCATTCAACGATATGGCGCGAGGTTTGCAAGAGCGCGAGCGGATGCGAAGCATATTCGGCAGGGTAGTCGACCCGCGGGTCAGGGACTACTTACTGGAGCACAACGCATCCTCGCTAGGAGAAATTCGCCGCGCGACGGTCGTTTTTTTCGACCTTGCGGGCTTTACCTCGCTATCGGAAACGCTACCCGCCAGAAAAATCGTCTCGATACTAAACCTCTATTTTGAAGCGGTAAGCAGCTGCGTGGAAGCCGAAGGCGGGCTGGTCAACAAATTCATAGGCGATGGGGTGCTTGCCGTGTTCGGAGTGCCGGCCGAACTAAGCGACCATGCGGAGCGGGCATTGAAGGCCATCGAAGCGCTGGGGCGCTATATAGTTAGGATGAACGCGAAACTGAAGGCTAAAGGATATCAGGCCTTACGGTTCCGCGCCGGTGTGCATACCGGAGAGGTGCTTGCCGGGAATGTGGGCTCAAAAAGCCGGCAGGAATACACCGTTATCGGCGACGCGGTAAACGTGGCCTCCAGGCTAGAGACTCTGGGCAAAGACTATAGTGCGGCCGTTGTCGTATCCAAGGCGACGCTGGAGGCATCGTCAGGAAAGCGCTCCATGCAGCGACTCGGCCCTGCCTATATACGCGGGAAACAGGAAAAACTGGAAATCTATACCTTCATGATTGATCATTTAGGTTTAACAGGAGATTCACCCTAAGGGTTATTTGCCACTACTGACTTGAACTGGCATCTTGTTCAGGCGCATGGTAGTCTATAGCTCAATATGGACGACGCAAGGCTCGATTACCATGAGGTCCGCTATCGCCTCGAGACGAACGCCGCATTTAGGCTACTCAGGAAAGACGGGGCGGCCTTTATGCTCGGCTTCTTGCAAGAGCAATTTAAGAGACGGCCTAGGTCGGACGTGGGAAGGGCTGAGCTGTCCGAAGCGCTCGCTGCCTACGCTGAGTTTGTGCGCCTGTCCGGGGATGATGATGGCCTTGCGCGGGGCGAGTCGCGCGCCGACCCTTCAAGCTATTTAGATGATTGGGCCAACGAAGGCTTCTTGCGCAAGTTCTATCCGCAGGATTCGGCGGAGGCATGTTACGACCTTACTCCTGACACCGAGCGTGCCCTGGAATGGCTTGCGGACTTATCGGGGCGGGGTTTTGTAGGCACAGAATCCAGGCTTAAGGCCTTGGTAGACGCCATGCAAGACTTAGCCTATGGGGCGGCTTTTGATCCGGAGGAGCGCAAGGCCCAGCTCTTAAGGGAGCGGCTAGCCATAGACGAGGAGCTAGCGCGCCTTGAGCGGGGCGAGGTGGAACTGTTTGACGCCACGAGGATTACCGAACGCTACTATGGCATCGAGGACGCTTCGCGCCGACTGTTGGCGGATTTTAAGCAGATAGAGCAGAACTTTAGGGACCTCGACCGCGATACCAAAGAACGTATCATCGCATCAGACGGCGCGCGGGGGCGAGTGCTCAAGGACTTATTCGAGCATAGAGACGCTATCATGGCCAGCGATCAGGGCAAGAGCTTTCAATCCTTTTGGGCTTATCTTATGTCGCTGGATACCAGGGACGAGCTACGCGCGCTTACCGAAAGGGTTCTAAGCTTGGAGGCGGTGAAGGCGGCAAAGCGATCCCTTCCCCTTGAGAGCCTGGACACCCGCCTCGTCGCCGCGGGAGCGCGCGTACAACGCATGACGCACCGCCTGAATGAAGAACTGAAAAATTTCCTCGATGAGGGAGCCCGTATACAAGCGCGTAAGGCGGGGAAGCTGATTGAAGAGATTAAGCGCATGGCTTTAGCTCTCAGAGAAGAGCCCCCTTTAAGCTCAAGCTTACTAGGCATTGAAGAAGACCCCCAGTTGCTCCTCATTATGGACAGGCCTTTATTCCGGCCAGAAAAGGAAACGTTTATCAGCGCTCTCCCCTTAGCGCTGGGCTCTCCAGTACTCGAAAGTGACGCCTTATACGATCAAGACAGTATAGACCTTGTCGAATTAGCACAACGGCTGCGCTTGACGCTCAAAGAGGATGGCCAAGTAAGCGTGGCTCAATTGGCAGGTCGCTGGAAACCGCGTCAAGGCGCGGCCGAACTGGTAGGCTACCTGCAACTTGCATCGCGTGCCAAAGACCTGTCGGGACAGAAACGCAGGGCATTAATAGAAGCCGACAACGAGAGGCAGGGCAGCAGCATGCTCATAGACTGCCCTGACCCCGTATTTCTTTCGGAGGTGGAGCCATGAGCCTGGCACCCTACGCGGCCGTACTGATTAAGCTCCTTAAGGGTCCCTTATACGCAGAGGATAGGGACTCCTGGGATCTGCTTTTGCGCCACAAGAATGCCATAGACGATTATATGTCACAGCTGGGCATGGAGCTTGTAACGGCGGAAGCCGATGGGCTGGCCTTCCTACGGCGCCGTAGAGCCAACGAGGGAGAAGGCACAACAGATGATGCGCCAGAAGACGATGGACTTCCTGAATTGGTAGCCAGGCGCGAGCTCCCCTATACGGCATCTCTCCTATGCGTACTGCTTCTTGAAGAGTTGTACCGCTTTGAGGCCTCAGGATCCAGCGAGGCTCGCCTGGTGTTGGGCAGGGCCAAGATAAGGGAGCTAGCGCTGCCTTACCTACCCAAACGCAGTAACGAGGCTAAGCAAATGGACGCGCTGGACGCGCAGATAAACAAGCTTGCCTCATATGGTTTTCTTAGGGCCTTGCGTAGCGGCTCAGATGAGCTCGAAGTGACGAAACTGCTCAAACACAAGATCGGCCCGGAGCAACTGGCTGAAGCGGCCTCCTTGCTCAAAGACTATGCGGGGAATGACGATGAATGAACTTGCACTGTCCGACGGCCTTCCAGGCTTTCGCCTCCTGGAAATGGAGCTGTTCAACTGGGGTACCTTTGGCGACAGCGTATGGAACTTTCGCTTTGATGGCGGCAACGCCCTGGTTACGGGCGATATTGGCTCAGGCAAATCCACCTGGGTGGACGCCTTATCCACGCTCTTAATACCGCCGCAGAAGCTTACCTACAATAAAGCCGCAGGCGCGGAACGCAGGGAACGCACGGACCGCAGCTACCTCTTAGGCGAGCACCGCAGCACGCGGGACGAGGCCATTGCCCTGGCAAAACCCGTGTACCTGCGGGATGAAGGCTGCTATTCGCTTATCCTGGCGGTGTTCAGCGACCAGCGGGACAGCCGCCTCCTCTCTCTTGCCCAGCTGCGCTGGCTTAAGGGCGGCGATGTACAGCGGGTATATATATGCTCAGGGCGCAAGCTGTCCGTGCTCAATGATTTTAACGACTTTAACGGCGATGGAGCGGCATTCAAGAAGCGTATGCGGCAGAGCCCCTCTACCGAAGTATTCGACTCCTACGCCGATTACGCCGCATCATTCCGCGGCACGATGGGCATGGGCGAAAAAGCCCTAGAGCTTTTCAACCAAACGGTGTCGATGAAAACCATAGGCGACCTGGACGACTTCATACGCGGCCATATGCTCGAACCCACCGGCGCGCCAGATCGGGTAGCGGAGCTGCTTAAAAACTTTGATACCCTAAGAAGCGCTCATGACGCGGTTGAAAGCAGCCGCCTGCAGCGGGACGCCCTTTTGCCCCTGCGGGATGAAGGCCATGAGCATAACAAGTTAATGGAACAGAAAGATGCCCTTGAACGCATGAAAGAGGCCCTACCCTTCTATGCCCTGGCAAAGCTTGTACCGCTACTGCAACAGGAGCTTGCTCGCTTGGAAGCCCAGCTCAACGAGGCAGGCCTCCTTCGCGAGCGCTGCCGCCAAGACCTTGAAACCAGGCGGGAGGATGAAACCAGGCTTCGTTCCGCTATTGACCATTCTGAAATAGGCAGGCGCATTATTGAATTAGAGGCTGAACTGGGTCGTTGCGCCGAGGAGAGAGACAGGCGCAGAGAGCTTTTTGGCCGCTATCGATCGCCCCTCGAAGCCTTGAATATTGCCCCGCCTAAAGACTTACAAAGCTTTGAGGCGCTACGGAGCAGCTTAGCCAAGGATCTGTCTGTCTTGGAATCCAAACGCCAGGGCTTAGCGGTTGAAAGGGATGGGTATTTCCTTGAAAAACGGGATATTGAAGCCCGATTAGACGAAGTGGAGCGCGAACTTTCATCATTACGGTCTAGGAAGAACGCTATACCTGCGCGCGCGCTGCTGCTCAGGGATAGGCTTGCTTCTGCCTTGGGCCTTCCCGTTGAGGATCTGCCCTTCGCCGGTGAATTCCTCCGGGTGCAGCCAAAAGAACGTGAATGGGAAGCGCTCGCTGAACGCGTGCTAAGGCCGCTTGCCCTTATGGTGCTGGTTCCTGATGAAGCCTACCGGAAAGCCTGCTCCTGGCTCCACGATAATGCGCTGGACGGCCGACTGAGCTTTCTGCGCGTGTGCAGCGACGAACCTGCCGTACAGCGGCTGGGAAGCCGCGCCCTGGCTAGGCTTATCGATATAAAGCCCGATGCTCCTGCCAAGGCTCTGCTGGAGTCCGAACTCAATCGCGTTGCATCCCACGAACGCTGCGCTTCATTGGAAGAGTTTTACCGCATGCCCGACGCCGTTTTAAGTTCAGGTCTGGTAAAAAGCGCAAAACTGCGCCATGACAAGAACGACGAAGCGGAAGTGGCCGATCCTAAGCGCTTCATACTGGGCTGGTCAAACGCAGAAAAGATAAGCCTGCTTGAAAAAGACCGCGCCGATATAGCACTGAAGCAGGCGCAGGCCGGGGCGGCGCTCGTAGCAGCTGAACGCGAGCTCGCGGCAGCCAGCGAGCGGAGAGAGCGTATCCAGGAGGCAATGCGTTTTAAGGCCTGGGATGAGCTGGACGTCAACGCGATGACCCAGCGCTATGAGCAACTCAAGTTAGACAAGGAAAAGCTTGAGCAAAGCTCGGATCAGTTAGCCAAGCTTAAAGCTTCGTTGGAAGAAGCCAAAACAGACAGGGCCAGGCTCGACCGAGAGTTAGGGCAGCACAATACGACTATAGGCGGCCTAGAACAGGAAAAAAAGATTCGATCAAGCGAGCTTGCGTCGCACCAGGCAAACATGACAGGCGCTAGTGAAGCACAGGCGAGCTTTCCGGCTATCGACGAATTCCTTGAGTCCATTAGCCTAGCGCTCTCTCCAGACTTGAGTAATCCTAACCATTGGCAGGCTCAAGCCAGGCAGCGTATGGAAAGCCGTATAAGTACTCTAACGCGAAAAGACCAGGAACTGCGAGCAAGCCTACAAAAGCGCATGCACGATTTTCTTACCCGCTTCAAGGATCGCTCGGCTGAGCTGGCTCCTGGCATAGAATACCTTGACGACTATCTAGCCCTGCTAAGCCATATCGAGCAGGATGACCTGCCTTCCTATGAGCGGCGCTTTAGGGAACTCCTTAAAGAAAGCACGCTTAGGGACATAGCGCTATTCCATACAGAGCTGGATAACGACGCGCAGGCGATACGGCAGGCAATAGACGCAATCAACGAGCCTTTGTCCGCCATCGAGTATAATCAAGGCACCTATATCGCCTTGTCGGCGGAGCGCCGCGAAGATCAGGATGTACGGGATTTCCGCGCCGATCTCAGGCGCTGCATAGAGAATAGCACTGGAGAAGGCGAGCTCTATAGCGAGGATAAATTCACGAGGGTCAAGACGCTGCTATCCCGCTTGGCAGGAGAGACGGCGGCTGATCGGTCCTGGACAGAACGGGTAACGGATGCCCGCTCGTGGTTTACCTTTACCGCCAGCGAACGCTACAAGGAGGACGGCAGCGAGAAGGAGTTCTACTCAAGCTCCTCAGGCAAGTCAGGAGGCCAGAAGGAAAAACTGGCCTACACTATCCTGGCTTCCGCCCTGGCCTATCAATATAGGCTAGGGCTCAAGGCAGAACGTGGCGGCTTTAGGCTCGTGGTCATAGACGAGGCCTTTGGCCGGGGTTCTGAAGAAAGCACGCGCTATGGCCTTAGGCTCTTCTCGTCTCTTGGCTTACAGCTCATCCTGGTTACCCCCCTGCAAAAAATCGGCGTAATCGAAGGCAGCGTAGACACGATACACTTCATCGCAAATCCTACCGGCTCGTCCTCCGAGCTGCGAAGCCTGATCATTCAAGAGTATCGCAGCGAAAGAGCGCTGAGGCGCAAGATAAATACCGCGCTAACCATGGACGAGATAGCTGACGAGGGCAAAGGCGCGACGCCATGACCAGTCCCGATGATATCAAGGCGGCGGCGCGAAAAAATTATGAGCGCTACCTATCGTCGCTCGTGGAGGAAAAGGAATTTTTCCCCCTTGAATTGCCCTTTACGGCACCTAAGGCGGGAGAAGCGGCGAGGCGCTGGTCCGAGCTAAGATCGGAAATAGAAGCGCTCGAGGCAAGTAGCGACGAAACCCGCCATGGCTCATCGTATACAATACGCAGGGAAGTGCGTAACGATCGCCTTGCGGGCAGCCAGCTTTTACCGTCCGGTATATTTTTCGACGAAGAAGGCCCATACCTAGCCTATTTAGGAAAAGGCGCTGAAGTTAAGCGCTTCAAGGATGACCTTAGGCTCGTATTGACCGCCTTCCCCTGTCTCAAAGCCTGGTTAAGCGCGAAGCCGCAGCGCCTCGTCCAGTACGCAGGCGAGTGGCCGCCTATACTATCCACAGTTGCATGGTTTCTGGCTAACTCCTCATCGGGCTTGTACCTAAGGCAGATTCCTGCGGTAGAGGATACCAAGTTCATAGAGCGTCATAAGACCATTATTGACGAGATTCTTGAGCGCTGCGATAAAGCGGATAAGGGCACAGCGCCCTTGGCCGCCGCTACCATGAAGGCGGCAGGCAAGGCGAGCTTCGAAGAACGCCGAGGCTTACGTCGCCATGAAGAGCCCGTGCGCCTGAGATTGTTGGATCCCCGGTTAGCTGATACGTACTTGAGGGGTATCAGCGACTTGGCTATTCCCGCTTCAGAACTTGTCCGTTTAGCTTTCCCTGAACTGCAGACCCTGCTCATACTAGAGAACAAGACCAGCTTTGCCAGTACCGAACTCTTCTTAAGCCTGCCCGAGTGGAAAGGCGCTCTCGCGCTGTTCGGCTCGGGCTACGCGGCCATACGGACGGCGCAGCCTTGGCTACTCGGCCTGCGACTCCTATATTGGGGCGACATAGACAGCCATGGCCTTCGTATACTCGCATCAATGCGTATGAATCTGCCAAGCCTCCGATCGGTCATGATGGATAGAGAAACGTTCGATCATTTCGAGCGGTACCGCTCAAACGCCCCTCAAGACCTTGCCCCCCCGCCTCCTGGCTTAACAGCCGACGAGTTGGCTTTATTCCTTGACCTTGCGCCGCGTTGCGCTGCTAACCGCCTAGAGCAGGAACGTATACCGCAGGACTATGCCGTACATCGGCTCTATGAAGCGATGAACAGTGCCCTCGAGCATTAAACTAAGGCCTAGGTAATTACAGTAATTGATAACGATATAATTTCGTAACGTGGCTTAGCCCTCCAGCCTGCCTCCCTTACTCCCCGCCTAAACCCGGCCGCGATTAGCGGTCAAAGCGCCTCGTCAATAGAAAGCTTCCCGCGCCAATGAGCATAAGCATGAAGCCGACGCCAAGCATCCAATTGCCCACGCCTATCCGCTCGGCTATGGGGCCGGCGCTGAACATGCCTAGGGGAATGCCGAGGCTGATTATGCTCGTGACGGTCGCTATGACCTTACCCAATCGTTCCACGGCTACGCTTTTTTGTATGTAAGCCATATAGGGAATGCTTCCCATCATTCCGGTCGTGCCGATAAGAAAAACGATAACGCAAAAAAACCAGAATCCGCTTGGGGGCAGCATGCCGCCCATAAGCGAGCACGCGCCTAGCATGAAGGATGAAAGGGATATCATGGCAAAGGGCCGCTTGGATCCGCCGCCTATGCCTATCGCCAGGGCAGATACCAGCATGCCTATGGAAAACATAGTCTGCGCAAGCCCTGCGTGCATGGGGCCGCCAAGGAAATACTGCCTTACCATAAGAGGTAAAAGGGAGCCTAGGGGCATGAAAACCATGCTCGTGAGAAAGACCGGAATGGTGGCGCGGACCAAGGCACTATTTTCCCTAATCGCCAAGAAGCCTTCCTTCATCTCTTTAAGGAAAGAGCGGCGATGCGCGCCTTGGCCGGCATGGGCGGGCACCCTAACCAGAGAGAGGGCCAGTACCGCCATGAGGGCTCCGCCGATATCAACCAGCATAACGAAGCGCAGAGATACGAGGCTTACGAGCAGTGCGCCGAGCACGGGGCCGGCCATAGAAGAGAGGGCCGATACGAGTTGGCCGAGCCCTCCTGCCCGCGTCAGCTCTTCCTCCGGAACTAATTGGGGTATGGACGCTTGCAAGGCCGGCTTATGGAAAGTCTCGCCCAAGGCCCGCAGAAAGAGAATGGCATACACAAGGGTCAGGGATGGCTCGCCGAAGTAGAAGAAGATGCCCAGCACCAGGCTCGCGAGGGCCACGCCTATATCCGCAATAATCATGATGGACTTGCGTTTATAGCGGTCGATAATAACGCCCGCGAAGGGGCCGATAAAGACTTGTGGGAGGAGGCCTAACGCGCTCGCGATAGTAAGCGAGATGGCCGACCCGGTCTTCAGTGTTATCCACCAGATTATGGCGAACTGAACCGCACTCGAGGACAAGAGCGAGAAGGCTTGGCCGGCATAGAGCGCTATAAAAGGCTTGCGCCAAGCCTTAATCGCCTCCATCGGGCTTAGCCTCCATGGCCATGGCGATGACTAAGGCGCAATCCCTGGCCCCATATTCGTCGGCGATGAGCTGTCCTAGCGCCGCCGCATTGGCATGGATTTCAGGGCGAGAGGCAAAGCTAATCGCCTCAGCGAGGCGTTGCGCGCTTAAGGTCTTAAAGGGTAGAGGTTTGGAGCCGACGCCTAGTTCATACGAACGTTGAGCCCAGGCGAATTGGTCGAGCGCGAAGGGAACGATAATGCTCGGCACGCCCGCCTTGAATCCCGCCGCGCTGGTGCCCGCCCCCCCATGGTGGCACACGGCGGCCATGCGGGGGAACAGCCAGCTATGGGGCACATCCTCCACCGTTATAACCGTAGCGGGCAGCTTCTTAAGGCCGCTCATGCCGCCTAGTATTCCTCGCTTCCCCGCTAGGGTGAGGGCTTCTATAATCATGCGGCCTACGCGTTCGGTATCGGCCCTGTCAAACATGGAGCCAAAACCCAGGTATACCGGCTTCTCCCCCGCCGCGAGGAAGGCGGCGAGCTCGGGGCTGGGCTGGTAGGCTTTGGTTTCTTCGACGAACCAGTAGCCCGCCTGGTGCACATGGGGATTCCAATCGCCGGGGCGATCGAAGACATGATTACTGCAAGAGGAAAGCGCGGGGTGACGCACGTCACTGTGGCGCTCAAAAGGCATGCCGAAGGGCTTGGGCAGCCTGCCATACCTGCTTTTCCAAAAGGGCTTGAGCGACGCTTCCGAAGCCATCCACAGCATCCCCTGCAGCATCAGGTAACTCAGGCGGTTCATGAGTACGTTAGGCCATACCTTGCCATAGAGCACTACCGATGGCCTTACGCTCGACTTGTGCAGGGGAAAGGGGCTGGCCAAAATAGCGGGTATGCCCAGCTTCTTCGCCATGTAGTGCCCTATAGTCAATCCTGGATGAAAGACTATGGCTGCGCTGCCAAGGCAGGCATCGTGGTATTTCTCCACCATGTGGATACCGTATTGGCGCAGCTTGCGGAAGCTGCCGAACATCTTAAGGACATTGTCCGCTTTTTGGGCATCTTTGATCATCTGCGGATCGACCCCTGCCGACTCATGGTCTACGTCGATCGAGTAAAAATCAATGTCGTAACCCCGTACGAAGCTCTCAAAGTCCCGGCCAGCGGCTATACGCACGGTGAGGCCGAGCTTTTGCAGTTGCTGAGCCAGCGCTATATAGGGCTGCACGTCGCCCCGGCTGCCTGAACAAAGAATCGTTATCATCGTATACTCCCGTAGTAATTAGCCAACAACATGTTGTATGATTATACTAACGTTACGTCGCTTTCAGATCAACCGACAGCGACTGCGAGTTTGTCGGAAGGAGGAGCCCATGAATAAGCAGCCTGAGCTTACCGAGCAGACCAGGGCTAATATCTTGGAAGCGTTTTGGTCGCTTTACGTCGTAAAGCGCATAGACCAGATTACCGTGAAAGAGGTCACGGCCAAGGCGGGCTACAATCGGGGCACCTTTTACGTATATTTCCGCGACCTCCATCACTGCCTTCAAGAAATTGAGCGCGCGGCCTTGCCCCGATTTGAAGAACTGCCGCCCATGCCGGGAACGCTAGAGCTTACGCCAGAATTCTTTGATTCGTTTATAAGGCTGTACAAAGAGAAGTTTAGCTACTACGACATACTCTTAGGAGAACGGGGCGAGCCGGGCTTTCAGCGTAAGCTTATCGATAGCATCAAGTCGACCATCATGAAGAAAGTTACGGTAGCCGATAAAAACGAAAAAAAGGAATTGGACTTCCTGCTGGAGTACATAGTATCGGGCATGATCGGCGTCATGCGCTACTATTTCCATAGCCGCCCCAAAGGCACAAAAGGCGAGATTATGGCCTTGCTCTATAAGGCAATGAGCGGAGATATGATACTGCGTATCCAACGATACCTGAACTGATTTTCTCTTATTTTTCTCTAATGCTTACAATTTATCACGAAATCTATCGCCTATTCCTCCCGGCCATACGGTATGCGCAGGCCGGTATAGCCTGAGAAAACGCCCCGCTTGATAGCGCGAATTCTATCCTGAAGCGCGTCGAGCCGTTCGCGGCCGCTATTAAGGAAAGCCGCATAGTCGCTCTTACTCAAGAGACCTTGCTTGAGCATAGCTCTATTTTTAATCTTCTCGGCGCTGAACTGGCTACTATAGTTATCACACTCTTCATGTATCGTGCTGATGGCTAGCTCGGTGTAGCTTATCCGTGCATAGTGGGATTCCCTGTTATCATGCAAATCGCGCGCTAGCCGGTATGCGGCGACGAGGCAGCCTTCAATGGCAGCCACACATTTAGGCGGGATAACATGGAGTGGCTCCTTATTTAGCAGCATGTTTTATACGGCCTGCAAGTTGGGGTAAATCGCCGTTGTTTCTATCGTAATGCTCGCGGACAATGTAATCAAGGCCAGCCCGAGGATGCGATGGCCTACATAAAAGATGCGGTAGCCCATATCAAGGATGCGCGCTACTGCCCCGCCCTCGGCAGTATGTGTTCCCGTATGATAGCCAGGCAGTCATCGGGCTGCTCAAAGATGGGGCTATGCGCGGAGCCGCTCAGGGCGAAGAAGCCCTTAGCCGGCGCGTCGATACGATCGTAATACGCTTTAGCAAGCTCGAAAGAGCAGGTGTAATCATGCACGCCGTGCAGGAAGTATATGGGCACCTTGAATGACAGGCTTTCGCTCGCAAGCTCGCGCTCTATCATGTCGGTCCAGAGGGCGCTTATGCCGGATGCGGCCTTGGCGCGCCACAACATTATCTTCTCAGTGAGCGTGTACTCCGGGAAAACGAGCGATGGGAGGAAGAGGCCGGCCACGATATTTTTCATGTCGCGCATAGTGCCTACCCCGAGTTCGTGCATGGCATAGTCGCGATAGCGCAGGTAGGCTTTCGGCAGGGGGGTAGCGAGCGTAACCGGCTCGGCCGCGAGAGCTTCGTACAAGCGCCTGCGGTCAGGCCTTTCTGCGTAGGCAGATAGGATATAGTCGTAGGCAAGTTTCTCGGATAGCTTTTGATTGGCTATCTGCGCCACGCCAATGTATGCGGTAAAAGCCTCGGGCTGGGCCTCGATTGCCTTGATGCCAAGGTAACTGCCGCCTGAATGGCCCATGAGATATATTGTATCGCGCGCAAAGCGCTCCTTCAGGTACGAGGTAAAAGCCAGAATGTCTTCCACCATACCGCCTATGCCTATCGAGTCGCCGTCCCGTGCCGGGTCGTAGGATAGGCCCGCTCCGCGCTGGTCAAGCCATACTACCGTGAAGAGCTCGTCGAGCCCGGTGGGATAGCGCTCGGTAAGAAAATAGTCGGGCATACCCCCGTGCAGATAGAGCAGTATAGGCGCATTTACATCCCGCCCTTTTATAAAGTAGCCAAGTTCGGCCCCCCGTATTGCAACCGAGCCTTTCTCGGATATGCTGCGCGGAAGAAGATTCCCCGACGCGGCGGTGAAGGGCTTAGGCGTACCCGGGCTGCGCAATGCTATAAGAGCGAAGCCGAGGGCAAAGAGCGCAATGGCCGCCAGGGCTAGGCACGCCAGTGCTTTAAAGGCGATAGATAAATAATGTAAACAGTTCATATAGATTCCTTTGTAAGGCTGGAATAAACGTCGAGGAACGATAGGCGCGGGCGCGACTTCGGTGCCTGCAGGCACTATCGTACTATAGCCATATCATGGCCAAGTTTGTGCTCGTCAGCCATACGAAAAAGATATGAGTGGAGCGTAATGCCGTATGGGATTGTGAGAGAAAAGCTGTAACGACTGAACATCAGGCGGGCGAAGTCATCGCCGCCAGCCCAAACGCATGGGCTAAAATTATTTGACAGCGGCTAACTGCGCCGCGATAATACAGTACGTTGGCATAACAACGATGTAGTGATAGCGCGGGAGGTCTGCGTGATCTTGGACATTGACGACCTTAAGGAATCAAAACTGTTCCTTAATGAACTCTACGCCAATGTGACCACGGCGATCTTCTTAGCCGATACCGATGCCCGGCTTGCCCATTTCAATGATGCTTTCAAGGCTCTGTTCTATAAACCGGAAGACAAACTCATAGGCGAGATCTGCGGGAACGCCATCGGCTGCTCGTTTGTCGGCGACGAAGGGGTCGATTGCGGCTTAACGACTAACTGCGAGCGTTGCGAACTCCGTACGAGCATTATTAAATCATTCACCGAGCATGTCCCCGTGTATAAAATGCCGCTTGTGCGGGAGTTTGACATCTGTGGGAAGCGTTTGCTAAAGCATTTCACCTTCACGACAAAATACGCTACCTACCTAGGCCAGGAGTATGTGCTCGTTTTGGTAGACGACGTCACGGAGATCGCCCAGACCCGAGCCGATTTACTGCGCAAGAATATGGCCTTGGAAGCTACACTCCGCGCATTGGCTCAGGAATTAACCGACAATTCGAAAGCACTAGCACTCATCAAGGAGAGCCGCCAAGAGCTTAGCAGGGAGATACGGCATAGGGTCGGCAACACCTTGCAGCTCTTGTCATCGCTTTTACATTTCGGAAATGACGACGATGCGGTAGGCAGCGGCGCATTCAAGGATTTCACGCTTCGCCTCGATACCATCATCGAAGCCTATCGCCACACGCGCTACGAAGAGGGCGACGTACGTATTCCGCTGGAAACATTTATCAGGGCGCTCACAAGCAAAACGGAACGGTGCTATTGCCCAAGCATCGACGCGTTAGACTGCGACCAAGTGCCCATAACGCTTGAATTAGCCATACCCTTAGGGCTGGCGTTCATGGAGCTCGTATCGCACGCACGGCGCGAGACGCAAGGCGCGATACTCGTGGAGTCGCATAGTACTGGCAGAATGCTTTCGCTCGGCATTCGAACCGAGGAATCCTGCTTCAGCCCGTCTTGCTATCCGGCCGACAGCGGCCTTGAGAACGGGCGATCTGCCAATATGAGGCTCGCCAGCGCCATGATCGAGCAAGTCAAGGGTCAACTTGAATGCCAGCCGGACAACGAGGCGTGGATACGATTGCCTCTATATACAAGCAACTGAGCGCGAGCCGATAGCTACATTGCATGTAACGGAATCGAATCAGGATTTTCGTCCACCTAACCCAGCCTTCATGCTATCCTCATCAGGGCCTAACAATTATACCGTATCGTTAACGCGGAGGAATGTTTATGACCAAAGTCCTATTCTTATGCGTGCATAATTCCGCCCGCAGCCAGATGGCCGAGGCCTTCCTAAAGAAGTACGCAGGCGATCGCTTTTCTGTAGAAAGCGCGGGCCTCGAGCCCGGAACGCTCAATCCCTATGTGGTGCGCGCCATGGCCGAGTCCGGCATAGATATATCAGGCAACCCGACCAAGAGCGCTTTCGATCTCTTCAAGGCCGGCAGGTCTTTCCAAATCGTGGTCACCGTGTGTTCAAAAGAAGCTGCGGAGCGCTGCCCCGTGTTTCCCGGGCTTGCCGAACGGCATCATTGGCCCTTCGACGACCCCTCGGCCATGAAAGGCGGCGACGAGGAAATCATGGCCGGCGTGCGCCGCGTTCGAGACCAGATCGAGGCCGCGGTAAAGGATTTCATAGCCGGCCACTGAGCGGCGCTGACGGGTATACGGGGCGCTATAGTCTATGGCACCATGGGGGCGGACAAGGAAGGCGGCGCTATGCGTTTTACGAAAATGACCGGGGCTGGTAATGATTTTATCATGCTCGACGCGGAGCTCGTTCCGCGCCTTTCGGCTGAATCTATACGCCTGCTCTGCGACCGCCGCTTCGGCATAGGCGCTGATGGCCTCATGCTCGTGCGGCGCGCCGAGCCCTCGCCAGGCGCCATGGCCGGCGGCCAAGGAAGCGCGCCCGCCTTCTCCGTGGATTTCTTCAATGCCGACGGCTCAGGCGGCATGCTTTGCGGCAACGGGGCGCGCTGCGCCCTGGTGTACGCGGCGTCGCGGGGCGCGATCGCCTACGGCCAGGCGGCGGCGTTCTCCTTCGCGGGGAAGAGCTATAGCGGCCAAGCGCTGGACGCCGCCTACGCGCGCTTCGAGCTTGACCCGCGTTACCGTAGCAGGCTTGAGGAAGGCCTGGAGTTCGGCGGCCTGAAGGCGAGCGGCCGCTACCTCGATCTGGGCAGCCTGCACTTCGTGCTGGATATTCGGGACTTGCGCGGGCCGGATGGCCAGGGCTTCCACGGGAAGCTCGACGAGCTGGACGTGGCGGCCCTCGGTTCGGCATTGCGCCGTCACGTACGCTTCGCCCCCGAAGGCGTGAACGCGAATTTCTGCGAGCTGGAAGGCGGCATCCTTAAGGTGCGCACTTTCGAGCGGGGCGTGGAGGCGGAGACCTTAGCCTGCGGCACGGGCTCCACGGCCTCGGCGCTGAGCTACGCCCTGCGCGGCCTCGTACGGCCGCCCGTGCGGGTGCGGGTACGAAGCGGGGACGAGTTGATTATCGATTTTGACGACGCCGCCGAGCCTACGCGCCTATCCTTAAGCGGCCCGGCTACGTCCGTTTTCGAAGGCGAGGCAGACCCGGCTTACTTTGGCCTCTAGCCCCGCGTCTCGGCCGCGATAGCATAAGCCGCGATAGCGTCGGCCGCGATGGCACCGGTCTCGATAGCGGCGGCCGCGATCGGCTTAGCCTATAACGTCGCGCATTACCCGCAGCCAGTTGCCTCCCATGATTTTGCGTATATCGGCCTCGGCGTAGCCCCTCCGGAGCATTCCTTCGGTGAGGAGGGGCAGGCCCGTGCAATCCTTCATGACCATGCCATAGGGGGCGGTAAAGCCGTCGAAGTCTGTGCCCAGGCCCACGTGGTCCGGTCCGGCGGCCTGTACGAGGCGCTCAAGGTGGTCGAGGGCGCGCTCGAGCGTAACGCGAGCGGGATCGGCGTCTATGAATACGCCGGCGAAGGTAAGGCCCACGAGGCCGCCGGTAGCCGCTATGCGCGCGAGTTGATCGTCGCTTAGGTTGCGCCTATGGCCGAGCAGGGCCTTGGCGTTGGAGTGGGAGGCGACGAGGGGACGAGTGGCCAGCGCGAGCACGTCGTCCAGGGCCTCGTCGGAGAGATGGGACACGTCGACTATCATGCCGAGCCTCTCCATCTCCGCCACCACTGTCCGGCCGAAGGCGCTTAAGCCGCCCTTGCCGGGGTCGCCTACGCCGCGGGCTATGGCGTTGCGCCTGTTCCAGGTAAGGGTCATGAGCCGCACGCCGCGCGCATAGAAAGCCCGCAGTTCGTCCAGGCTCTCGCCTATGGCCTCCCCGCCCTCGATGGCCAGGAAGGCTGCCAGGCGCCCTTCGGCCTTGGCTTTTAGCGCGTCGTCGGCGCGGAGCGCGAGGCTCGCCTTGGGATTCCGCCGAAGGAGGGCCTCCATGGTTTCAAGGAGCTTCCAGGTATGGGCCGTGGCGCGATCGAGGTAGGGCTCTTCGGTGTACAGGGCGAAGAACTGCGCGCTCACCCCCGCCTCGAGGAGGCGCGGGATGTCCACCTGGCCCCGGCTGCCGCGCGATCCCAGATCGCGGACGCCCATGGCCGGGTCGGTGGCAGAACAGCCGGCGGCGTCGAGGGCGCTGTCGCAATGGCCGTCTATGACCAGGAGGCTGCTATGGAGGCCGGCCGCGTCCACGCTAAAGCTCCCTGGCGATGAGGTCGTCAAAGCTCTCGCGCCGCACGGACAGCCTATCGCGCCCCGCGTCCACGAGCACCATGGCCGGCCGCGGCAGGCGATTGTAATTGCTGGACATGGAGTGGTTGTAGGCGCCGGTGGCGAAGACCGCCAGGGTATCGCCGCGCTTGGGAGCCTGCAGGGCTATGTCCTTGATGAGTATGTCGCCGGATTCGCAGCACTTGCCCGCGACCGTTACCACGGTATCGCGGGGCTCGTCGTGGCGGTCGGCTATCGTGGCCTCGTAGCGGGCGTCGTAGAGCGCGGGCCTCGGGTTGTCGGGCATGCCGCCGTCCACGCCCACATAGGTCTTAAGCCCGGGTATGGTCTTGACCGAGCCGACGGTATAGAGCGTTATGCCGGCCTCGGCCACTATCCAGCGTCCGGGCTCTATGGTTACGCGGGGGGTTTCCAGGCCCAGGGCCGCGCAGCGCTCGCCAATATCCTGCATGAGGGCGTCGGTAAAGTAGCGCAGGGGCTTAGCATCGTCATCGTCGTTATAGCGCACGCCGAAGCCGCCGCCGAGGTTCAATTCCTTGGCGACGAAGCCGTAGCGCTCCTTGGCGTCCTTCATGAGGCCCAGAGCCGCTTCGGTGGCCTTACGGTGCGACTCGTTGGAATGCAGCTGCGAGCCCACGTGGAAATGAAAGCCCAGGAGTTCCACGCCCTCGCAGGCGAGCGCGCGCCCCAGGTAGGCATCGCGCACGGAGAGGTCGAGGGGCATGCCGAATTTCGAGTCCACATGGCCGGTGGATATGTACTCATGGGTGTGGCTGTCAACGCCGGGGTTGATCCTGAAGAGTATGGCCGCGCGGCGGCCGCGAGAGAGCGCCAGAGAGTCGAGTTGCTCCAGTTCGTCCAGGTTGTCGACGACTATCCTGCCCACTCCGTAATCCAGCGCCATGGCCAGCTCGTCGGCGGTCTTGCTATTGCCATGGAAGTATACCTTCTCCATGGGAAACTTGGCTTTAGCCGCGGCATAGAGCTCGCCGCCCGATACCACGTCGAGCCCGAGCCCCTCCTCGGCGACTATGCGGCAGATATCCAGGGTCTGCAGCGCCTTGCTGGCGAAGACCGCCCCGGCGCCGGGGTAGCGGTCCATGAACTGCGATTTGATGGCGCGCAGGCGCTCGCGCACCATACGCTCGGACATGACATAGAGCGGGGTGCCGTATTTCCGCGCCAAGGCTAGGGTATCGCAGGAATCGAAGATCAGTCGGGCCATGCTACGCTCCACTTATAAGAAGATTAAGCCCTGAGGCTACGCATAAGGCTATGTTTCCGAAAAATAATACAAAACCAATGAGCGCTACACTAAAACTACCACGGCCTTCGAATTTACGCAATCAAGTATTGATGGGCAGTAACACAAATACGCATGAAAGCGATCATCAAGCTATTTGTTTCTTCATATAGTATCTTTATGTCTTTATTCTCGACATCTGCCTTTACATACGCACAATGGCGGCTATACTAGCGGCATGAAACCTATCATAGGTATAAGCGCTTCGGCCATACGCAGCGAAGGCGACTACTATTCCAGGCTTAATGAAAACTATACCCGCTCAGTGCGCGCGGCCGGGGGCCTGCCGCTCATCCTGCCTTTCGACCTTACGATAGCCGACGCGGAAGCGGCTGTGGCTCTGGTCGACGGCCTGCTGTTTTCCGGCGGGGGCGACGTGGATCCGCGCTATTTCGGCGAAGATCCCCACCCCGCCCTGCGGCGCGTATCGGCCGCCTACGACGCCTGCGAATTGGCTCTGTTCAAGGCCGCGGAAAAGGCGCGCCTGCCGGTCCTGGGCATATGCCGCGGCTGCCAGCTCATAAACGTGGCCATGGGCGGCAGCCTCTATCAGGATATACCCGCGCAGCTTCCCTCCGCCATGGCCCATTATCCCGCCGGCGTGCCCATGGACGAGAGCTTCCATCGGGTGGAAATCGTGGATTCCGCCTCCATAATGGCGCGCTGCTTCGGCCTCGAAGAATTGTATACGAACTCTTTCCATCATCAGGCCGTGCGTAAGCTCGCCGCCGGGCTGCGGGTAACGGCCAAGACCGGCGACGGCGTCATTGAAGCCTTTGAAGGCAGCGACGGCGCCTGGTTCCTCCACGCCCTGCAATTCCATCCCGAAGCGCTTACCAAGCCCGGCGCACCGCGCGCCGCGGACTTCCTTAAGCTCTTCGGCAGCTTCGTCGACGCGGCGGCCCTGCGGAAGCCCCGCACGCGCTAACGCGCTCTC